>CAMLOC010000038.1 GCA_946481465.1 uncultured Shinella sp.
CTCGAAGACACGATCAAGGGCTTCAAGGGCCTCGTCAACGGCGACTACGACCACCTGCCGGAGGCCGCCTTCTACATGGTCGGTTCCATGGAAGAGGCGATCGAAAAGGCCAAGAAGCTGGCTGCCGAAGCTGCTTGATGAATTCGGGCGCCCTTCGCGGGCGCCCGTTCCTGCCGGACGACATCAGAAGAAGTGAATGGTCATGGCCGACAATTTCAACTTTGAACTCGTTTCCCCCGAGCGCCTGCTGGTTTCCGGCAGCGTGAGCGAAGTCGTCATTCCGGCGACCGAGGGCGAAATGACCGTCATGGCCAACCATGCGCCGACCATGACGACGATCAAGCCGGGCGTCGTCACCGTGAAGTCCGCGGACGGCAAGAAGGATCGCTACGTGGTCTTCGGCGGTTTCGCCGACATCATCCCGACCGGTTGCACGCTGCTGGCCGAATCGGCCGTGCATGTCGACGACTTCAAGAGCGACGACATCGTGCGCCGCATCGAAGCTGCGCGTGCTGACCTCGCCCATGCCAAGTCGGACGACCAGAAGTTCGGTATCGAGACGTATCTCGCCGAACTCACCACGCTGCAGGGCATTGTCGTGCCCGTCTGATCATGCCGCTCGCTTTCGCCCTTCGAACCCGCCGTCTCCGGCGGGTTTTTTATTGCCTGCAATTTGTCCTTTTGGCGGAGGGTCTTCTTTACCCTGTCCGAAACAAGGCGTACCTGACCGAAACGTCAGCTTGTCTTCATTTGCTGTTTCTTTACGACGCTGGATGAGAGTGGCGCGCAAGGGTGCGCCATGAGGGCGAACCATCGCATCAGGATGAGCAGGATGAGCAGCAAAATCGTACCCGTCATCATGGCCGGCGGAAAGGGCACGCGTCTCTGGCCGCTGTCGCGTGCCTCCGCGCCCAAGCAGTTCCTCGAATTCCTGGGCGAAACCACGCTCTTCCAGAAGACGCTGTCGCGCGTGGCCGATGCGGCGCTCTACGCGGCGCCGGTCGTCGTCACCAACAGCGATTTCCGCTTCCTCGTCGCCGAGCAGGCCCGCGCCGCCGGCGTTGCGCTCGCATCGATCCTGCTGGAGCCCGTCGCCCGCAACACGGCGCCGGCGCTTGCGGCCGCTGCGACCTTCGTTGCGCGCCGGCACGGCGACGATGCGATCATGCAGGTGCTCGCCTCCGACCACGAGATCGACGCCGACGCCACCTATTTCGATTGCATCGCCAGGGCGGCCGCCGCCGCGAGGTCCGGCCGCCTCGTCACCTTCGGCATCACGCCGAGCGAGCCGGCGACCGGCTACGGCTATATCGAGACCGGCGAGGATCTCGGCAACGGCGCCAATGCCGTGCGCCGTTTCGTCGAAAAGCCGGACCATATGCGGGCGACGGCCATGCTGGCGGCGGGCGGCTATCTCTGGAATTCCGGTATGTTCATGCTGCCGGTCGGGCTTTTCCTGCGCGAGCTTCGGCAATATGCGCCTGCCGTGCTGGAGGCCGCCGCGGAAGCCGTCGCCAAGGCGCAGCACGACCTCGATTTCGAGCGGCTCGACGAGGCGGCCTTTGCGCGCGCGCCCGATATCTCCGTCGACTATGCCATTTTCGAGAAGACGCCGATCGCCGCCGTCGTGCCCTCGCCCATCACCTGGTCCGACCTCGGCAGCTGGGATTCCGTGTGGAAGACCGGCCGGCAGGACGAGGCGGGCAATGTCGCCGACGGCAGCACGACCGTGCTCGACACGCGCAATTCGCTGGTCATCTCGCGGGACATCCACGTCGCCGTGCAGGGCCTCGACAATGTCGCCGTCATCGCCAGCGAGGACGCCGTCTATGTCGGGCGCATGGAGGACAGCCAGAATGTCGGCAAGCTGGTCAAGCATCTTGCCAGCCTGCCGAAGACGGCCAAGCTGACCGAAACGCACCCGACCTCCTACCGGCCCTGGGGCGGCTATACCTCGGTGCTGAACGGCGAGCGGTTCCAGGTCAAGCGCCTGTTCGTGACACCCGGCAAGCGGCTGTCGCTGCAGAAGCATCATCACCGCTCCGAGCACTGGATCGTGGTGCGCGGTACGGCCGAGGTGACGATCGGCGACAGGACGGTCATGCTGCGCGAGAACGAATCCGTCTATATCCCGCAGGGTGAAGTGCACCGCCTCGCCAATCCGGGCAAGATCCTGCTCGAACTGATCGAGGTGCAAACCGGATCCTATCTCGGCGAGGACGACATCATCCGCATCGAGGATGAGTTTGGGCGGGGCTAGAGCATTTCCGGCCGAAGCGAGATCGCGTCGGCGTCGGGCAGCGCGGTAAAAACAAGAGTCCAGAGTCTGTCAGGTTCATTCTGAATCTGACAGACTCTGGATTTCTTTGTTTTCGTTTGTCTCTTCGGGAAAACCGGTTCCCACTTTTCCCTGACAAACTCTAGCGTATTTCCCGTGAACCGGCGTTCGCCGGACATGTTCTAGACAAGGTCAGCGCCCGCAAGGGTCACCCTGAGGGCGGTCAGGCGGCCGGTGGCGTAGCAGGTCGTGTCGATGCAGATACGGCCCTTGCCGAAGACCGGTTCGCGCCCCGCGGTATGGCCGTGGATGACCGTCAGCGGCAGGCCGGGGCCTTCGCTGAGGAAGGGCTCGCGGATCCAGATCAGGTCGTGGTCCTCCTGCCGGGCGAGTGGAACGCCCGGCATGATGCCGGCATGGACGAAGAGCCGGTCGCCGCTCGAAACCGCGATCGGCATGGCCTGCAGGAAATCGACATGGTGTTGCGGCACCGCCCGGCGCAGGGCTGCGCCGAGCGCGTGCATCGCCTCGCCGCGGTCGGGATAGGCCGCAAGGTCCAGCCCGTAGGAGCGCAGCGTCGCGTCGCCGCCGTAGTCCAGCCAGCGAAGATGCTGGTGCGGGTTGAAGATGAATTTCAGGAACGTGTCGTCATGGTTGCCGCACAGCGCGATGCGCTCGATGCCGTCGCCGTGGTCGGGTGTCGCCAGGTGCTCGATCACCGCCCGGGAGGCGGGACCCCGATCGACATAATCGCCGAGATAGAGGATGAGCGGCCGCTCGGCCATGCGCGACGCGGCATCCGCGCGAATGCGCTCCTCCAGCGCCAGCAGGGCGTCGAGGCAGCCATGCACGTCGCCGATGGCGTAGATGAGCGGGCGGTCGGCGGCAAGGGTGAGGCGCTGGCGAAGCATGGGCTGGGCAGGAAGGGTCATGGACCTGTCATAGCCGGGACGAGCCGGGGAGGGAACCGGCAAAGTGGCGCATCGCCGTCAGCGCCGGCGCCCCGGCGGGCATCGCCCGAGGGCGCGGCATGCCGCATCGATCCAGATACCGGCCTTTTCCCGCATGGCATCCCGCTGGATGCCGGAAAGCCGCGGCGTGGCGGCCGAGGCCGCGCCGCGCGCCACGAGCGTTTCGGCAAGATCCCTGCCGCCGGCCGCGCAGGTGAGGAAGGATACGCCGGCGAACCGTATATCCTCCCTACAGGTCAGGCGCCTGCCGGCGATCAGCCGCTTGAGGGCGATGCGCGCCTGCTGGCCGCAGACGGCGATCGTGCCCGCGGCATCGCGGCAGAGCCGTTTCGGATCGACCGGCACGGCATCCGTCAAAATGTAGAGCCGGCCGCGGTCCTCGAAGGAGGCGCTGTCGAAAACGGTGACGCGAACCGTGGGGTGAAGGCGCAGCGGCAGCACGATCGGCTCGACGGCCAGCCGCTCATAGCCCTGCGTCTTCCTGTCGATGCGCACCGGCCTGTCGGTCCAGATCGGGTCGTCCGAGGTCGGGTCCGGCTCGAGCCCGGCGGCCGGGGCCGCAGTCGCCGAAAGAAGGAGCAGGAGCAAGGCGGGCGCCCGCATCCGTCCTGTCCGCCTTGCGGGTCCCTTCATGGCAAACTCCCTCTTCCCGTGCGTCACAGCGTATCCGGCAGCGGCAGCCAGCGGCTGCGGTCGAAATAATCCGGCAGGTAGGAGCCGCGGTTTCGCGTGCGGTCCGGCGTGATGATGAAATTGTAGCGCGGCGTCTCGCCGAATTCCTTCTTGAGCTGGATGCGGTTGCCGAAGCGGATGATGTCGAATTCCCGGAGGGCGCGGATATTCGCGAAGATGTCGGGCGCCTCTCTCCAGCGCACCTCGTCGAGGAAGACCTCGATGGCCGCGATGACGGCGTCCGTCACGCGGTTCTGCGTTGCCGTGTTCTCGATGTTGAGCTTGATGCGGAAGGAGGAGACGCGGGTTTCCGCATTGCCCCGGATCGACAGGAAGGCGGAGGAGGGCGTGTTTGCGCCGTCGCCCGCGTCGGGGAATTCGCGGTAGGACTGGCACTCCCAGCTTTGCCGGTCGAGCAGCCCGGCCTTCCAGCCCGCCGTTTCGAAGCCACCGCGGCGCAGCGCCTCGCAGAGCATTTCCGGCGCCTTGCGGATGGTGCGGACGAACTGGGTCTGCATCGGCGTGACGGGGGTCAGCAGCCGTTCCGAGATAAGGCCCTTCGGGCGCGGCAGGCGGTTGCCCTTCAGCTCATAGGGCCGGAGCTGGCGTGCATGGGGCGCAACGGTGACCGGATCGTAGCCGAAATGGGCGAGCAGCCGGTTGAGATTGCGGTTGCCGTTGGCCAAAAGCACGGTCGCGCCGATCGCTCCGAGCAGCACGATGGCCAACAGCCCGAAGACAACCAAGCCGGATCTGCCTTGCTTCCGCTCCGTCATGCCGAACCGCGCTATTGCCCGTGTCGATGCGATGGGCCGCATCCATCGATCTCCCGCTCCTGATAGGCTACTCCCCGGGTGCCTGCAAGCGCGCGGGCCTACGGTGCGATACGGCTGGCGAGCAGGCTGTCATGGAGCCGGAGGGCTTCGGGCGGCGCGGTGCGGAATTTCGGCAGGCCGAGATGGTAGCCGTAGCCGGTGACCAGACGCGCCACCCCGAGCTGTACCAGCGTGCCGTCGGCAAGCGGGGCGGCAAGGAGATCGAGGCTGCCGAGCGCCACGCCGTCCCCGTTGAGGGCGGCGTCGATGGCGAGCGCATAGGTGGAGAAGGTAAGGTGCGGCCGCGGTGGCGCCTTGCGGAACGCCTGCGGCGCGATCCTTTCGAGCCAGGGGCGGAAGGAGATCCAGTTGGCGTTGAAGCGCTCGTAGTCGATGAGGTCGAGGCCGGCGAGGTCGCCCGGCATGACGGCGGCGGCATCGAGCCCCTTGCGGGCGATATAGTCCGGCGAGGCCACGGGGGCGAGTGTCTCGGCGAGCAGCGGCGTCAGCGACCAGCGGGGGTGTTCCCCGGCACTGTAGAGGATGACGAGGTCGTTGTTCTCCGAGGCGAGGTCGGCCGGGCTGTCCGACGTGACAAGGCGCAGGGCGACGTCGGGATTGTCGCGGGAGAAATCACGCAGGCGCGGGCCGAGCCAGAGATGGGAGACCGACCCGCTGGCGGCGAGCGATATGCTCTGCCCCGCGCCACTGCGGAACGGCTCCAGGCTTTCCTCGAGATAGTCGAGCGAGGCGCGCACGCGCTGGAACAGCCGTTCGCCGCGCGGCGTCAGCGCCAGGTTCTTGCCGCTGCGGGTGAAGAGCTGTGTGCCGAGATGGTCCTCCAGCCCTTTGATGCGCCGGCTGACGGCGGCCTGGGTGATGTTCAGCTCCCGCCCGGCGCGTGAGAAGTTCATGTGCCGGCAGGCGGCGTCGAAGACGCGGAAGGCTTCGAGGGGAATATGGGCGAGCAGGGCATCCTTCATGATCTGAAATTATCAAAAAGGCCGAAAAATCCAAGGATTTGAAAATCTGAAATCGTGATGCACGGTTCGGCAAATCCGTTCGGGAGGTTCCGTGCAGTTCACAACGTCTTTCGTGCCCGAAATCCGCTTCGGCGAAGGGGTCCATGATACCGTCGCCGCATCCGCCCATGCACTCGGCGCGCGCTCGGTGCTCGTCGTCATCGATGGCTTCCTTGCCGCAGGCGGGCCCGGCGAGCGCCTTGCCGCCCGGTTCGCGGCAGAAGGCGTGGCGGCGGATTTCTTCTCCGGCTTTGCCGGCGAGCCGAAGCTCGACGCCGTGGAGGCCGCCACGGCCGCTGCCCGCGGCAAGGACCTCGTGGTCGGCCTCGGCGGCGGCTCGGCGCTCGATATCGCCAAGATCGCGGCCTGCGTGGCGGCGGGCGCGGAAGGCCCGATGCACTATGCGCTCGCCGCCCATCCCCTGCCGGACCGGCCGCTGCGCAAGATTCTGGTGCCGACGACGGCAGGCACCGGATCGGAAACGTCGGCGACGACCATCTTCACCGGGCCGGAAGGCCGGAAGCTGTGGATCTGGGGGCCCGAAACCAAGGCGGACCTTGTTTTGCTCGATCCGGCGCTCACCGTGACGCTCCCGCCGAACCTCACCGCCTGGTGCGGCCTCGACGCCTTCGTCCATGCCTTCGAGGCGGCGACCAACCGCAATGCCCATGCCGGCGCCGCGCTCTATGCCCACGCCGCCCTCGGCCTTCTCGCGGGCGCGCTGGAAACGGCGGTGCACAATCCCGCGGACAGCAATGCGCGCGGAAAGATGCTGCTCGGCGCCTGCTATGCCGGCATCGCGATCGACAATTGCGGCACGGCGATCGCCCATACGATCAGCCATGCGCTCGCCGGCCTTGCGCCGGTGCATCACGGGCTCGCCACGGCGCTCGGCTTCGAGGCGACGCTCGGCTGGCTCGTCGAGGCCGATACGGCCGATCTTGCCGCGGCGGCGCGGGCCTGCGGCCTGCAGGACCCGGCGATGCTGCCCGGTTTCGTCGCCGACCTGATGGATCGCTGCGGCATCGTGCGGGCCCTGCCGGCGGCCTTTGCCGCCTTCACGGCAGAAGACCTTGCCCGCGAAATGCGCGCGCCGGAGAACCAGCCGATGCGCCGCGCGACGATCCGGACGGTGACCGATGCCGATATCGATACCTTCGCCGCCAGCATGATGGCCCTGCCCCGGACGCTCTGAGGACGACCATGACCGAACAGCACAGCCGCGCCTATTGGGAAGACCGCCTTGCCGGCCTCTCGCTTGCCCGCGGGCACTTCATCGACGGCGGGGTGCAGCCTGCCGCATCCGGCCGGACCTTCACCCGCACGCGGCCGATGGATGGCCAGCCCGGCGCCGTGCTGGCACGCGGCGATGCGGCCGATGTCGACCGTGCCGTGGCCGCCGCCCGCGCGGCCTTTGCGAGCGGCGTGTGGCGATGCTGGGAGCCACTGGAGAAGAAGCGGGTCATGCTGCGCTGGGCGGAGCTGATCCGCACGCACGGTGAGGAGCTTGCGCTTCTCGAAACGCTCGACGTCGGCAAGCCGGTGCAGGCCTCGCTCGGCGTCGACGTGCGCCTGTGCGCCGAGGGTATCCAGTATTACGGCGAGATGATCGACAAGATGTACGACGAGATCGCCCCGACCGGTCCGAAGGCGCGGGCGCTCGTGCGCAAGGTGCCGCTCGGCGTCGTCGCGGCGATCACGCCGTGGAACTATCCGATGATCATCGACGCCTGGAAGCTCGGGCCGGCGATCGCGGCCGGCAACTCCGTCGTGCTGAAGCCGGCCGAGCAGTCCTCGCTCTCGGCGCTGCGGCTTGCCGAGCTTGCCGTCGAGGCGGGCCTGCCCGCCGGGGTCCTCAACGTCGTCACGGGCTTCGGCGAGGAGGTCGGCAAGCCGCTCGCGCTCCATGGCGATGTCGACATGGTCGCCTTCACCGGCTCGACCGAGGTGGGCAAGCTGATCATGGGCTATGCCGCCCAGTCGAACCTCAAGCGCGTGGCGCTGGAACTCGGCGGCAAGTCGCCGCTCGTCGTCTTCGCCGATGCCGATCTCGACGCGGCGGCGAGCGCGGCCGCCTGGGGCTGCTTCTACAATTCCGGCGAGACCTGCCATGCCGCGACCCGCCTTCTCGTGCAGCGCCCGGTGCAGGACGCGCTGCTCGAAAAAATCGAGGCGGTGGTGAGCCGGGAGATCGTGCTGGCCCATCCCTTCGAACCCTCGGCGCAGATCGGCGCGTTGATCGAGGCGGAGCATATGGACAAGGTCCTCGGCCTCGTCGCGGCGGGCGAAAAGGACGGCGGGCGCCGCGTCTTCGGCGCGGAGCGCGTCTTGTCCGAGACGGGCGGCTACTATGTCTCGCCGGGCGTCGTCACGGATGTGACGAACGACATGCGCATCGCCCGGCAGGAGATCTTCGGCCCCGTGTTGGCTGCCATCGCCTTCGACACGGAGGAGGAAGCGCTCGCCATCGCCAACGATACGATCTACGGGCTCGCCGGCGCCGTCTTCACCCGCGACATGGACCGGGCGCACCGCTTCTCCGAAGGCATCCATGCCGGCACGGTCTGGATCAACACCTACGACATGTCGAATTTCGCGACGCCCTTCGGCGGCTTCAAGCAATCCGGCTTCGGCCGCGACCGCTCGGTGCATGCGATCGACAAATATTGCGACTACAAGACGATCTGGCAGCAGTTCGGCTGATTGAATTCCAGGGGAGGGGCGCATGAGCAGGATCGTTTCCATCGGCATCAGCCATCACCGGCTGCCGCTCGATCCGCCATTCAAGGCGAGCTGGGACGGGCGTCCGCGCCGGCATTTCGACGCGACGATCGTGCGCGTGCGTGACGATGCGGGCCGCGAGGGTATCGGCTCCGGCGACCTGATGAAGGGGTTCGAGGGGCACGAGGACCTGTTCATCGGACAGGACCCGCGCCATCTCGAACGGCATTACGAGGTGCTTTCGCATATCAATTTCCACTATGGCCGCTGCTGGCCGCTCGATCTGGCGCTCTGGGACCTCGCGGGCAAGGTGACGGGTGAGCCGGTCTGGCGCATGCTGGGCGGCCGCGCCGACCGGGTGCGGCTCTACGCCTCTTCCGGCGTGCTGCGCGAGCCCGCCGCCATGGCCGACCAGGCCGAGCGCTATAGCGCGGAGGGCTTTCCGGCGATGAAGGTGCGGTTCTCCTCCTCTGCCGGCGGGCGCAACGGCTGGCGGGAGGACGTGAGGGCGCTGGAGGCTATCCGCGCGCGGGTCGGCGATCGGCTGGAACTGATGGTCGACTGCAACCAGGGATGGCGCATGCCCTGGGACACGACCCTCTCCTGGACCTTCAAGGATGCTCTCGTCGTCGCGCGGGAACTGGAACGGCTCGGCGCCTACTGGATGGAGGAGCCGCTGCACCGCTCCGACCGCAAGGGCATGAAGGCGCTGAAGGAGGCGACGAGCGTGCGCATCGCCGGCGGGGAGATGACGCGCGAACTCCATGAATTCCGCGACATCATCGAGGAGCGTGCCTTCGACGTGATCCAGCCGGACGTGGCGCTGGTCGGCGGCATCACGGGATGCCGGCGGCTTGCCTTCCAGGCGCGCGAGGCGGGCGTCACCTTCACCCCGCATTCCTGGACGAACGGCATCGGCGTGCTCGCCAATGCGCATCTGACGGCCGGGGCGGGCGACGCGCCCTTCCTCGAATATCCCTATGACGGGCCGGAATGGAGCGAGGCGCGCCGCGATTATCCGCTGCAGGCGCCGCTGCGCCACGAGGGCGGCTGGCTGGTACTGGGCGATGCGCCCGGCCTGGGGGTCGTTCTCGACGAGGACCGGCTTCGCGCGACGCGGCTTGGCTGAGCCGCTTCACTTCGTCCTCTCGCGCATTCGACCCTTGACATCCGCCCCGGGGAGGCCGACTTCACGAGGGACACGGACGCGAAGGAGACGAGCCATGAGCGAGGCAGCCCGCACGACGATCGACCAGGCGGAAGTCGACCGCTTTTCGGCGATGGCGGCCGAGTGGTGGGATCCGACCGGGAAGTTCCGGCCCCTGCACAAGTTCAATCCCGTCCGCCTCACCTATGTCCGCGATCTCGTTTCCGCCCAGTTCGGCCGAGACCCCGCGGCGCATCGCCCGCTCGAGGGGTTGCGCATTCTCGATATCGGCTGCGGCGGCGGCCTGCTCTCCGAGCCGATGGCGCGCATGGGGGCGGACGTGCTCGGCGCGGATGCCTCGGAAAAGAACATCGGCATCGCCAAGGCCCATGCGGCAGGCAGCGGCGTCCCGGTCGATTACCGGGCCGTGACGGCCGAGGCGCTGGCGGAAGCCGGCGAGACCTTCGACGTCGTGCTCAATATGGAAGTGGTCGAGCACGTCTCGGATGTCGATTTCTTCCTCACCACCTGCGCCTCCATGGTGCGCCCCGGCGGCATGATGTTCGTCGCCACGATCAACCGCACGCTGAAGGCGGCGGCGCTGGCGATTTTCGCGGCGGAGAACGTGCTGCGCTGGCTGCCGCGCGGCACGCACCAATATGAAAAGCTGGTGCGTCCGGAAGAGATCGAGAAGCCGCTGACGGCCTCGGGACTGACGGTGACGGACCGCACCGGCGTGTTCTTCAACCCGCTGTCCAACCAGTGGAACCTGTCGAAGGACATGGACGTCAACTACATGCTGGTGGCACGCCGGGCCTCTGCCTGAATCACGCCTTCAGCGTCTTCGCGACGGCCAAAAGGTCTTCCTGCCCGGCCGCATTGCGCGCGGCGATCGCCTTCACGCTCTCGCGATCGACGGCGATGGTGTTGCCGTCTGGGCAGAAGGGCGCCTTGAAGGTGAAGGCGCGGCGCGTTGGGCCGTGATCGGCAAGATGCTCCAGCCGTTCGGCGCCATCGGTCCAGAGGGGGCGGTCGCCTTCCGCCACCCACCAGAGCACCAGGGCGGGCCAGGCCTGCCGCTGGTTCCAGTTGCGGGCGTTTTTCAGGGCGTCGGCATGGACGCCGTTATAGGTGAAGGCCATCAGCGCCTCGATCCCGCTCCATAGCGAGAGCGAAGAGGGGGCGTCCGCAAAGCCGCTGCCGGCGATGAAGCGGGGATAGACCTTCTCGCCCCAGCTTTCCGGCCCCGGCTCGCCGTCATAGCCGGACCGGCCGATGAAGCCCTCTGCCCGGTTCGCCGCCTCGAAATTCAGCGGCTCACGCAGGCGGAAGCCTTCGACGCGCGGGCTTTCGTAATCGTCGACATGCAGGCCGAAATTGTAGATCGCGAGATGGTGGCCGCGCATCAATTGGTTTCGTCGGGCAGGACGGGTAGCGGCGCGACCTCGACGCCCTCCTCCAGGAGGTCGCGTACCTCGTCCGCGGAGGCGCGGCCGATCAGGCCGCGCTGCTCGGCCTCGCCATAATGGATCTTGCGCGCTTCTTCCGGAAAGCGCTCGCCGACATCCTCCGAATTGGCCCGGATGGCGGAGACGATCTCCCGGAGCTTGCTCATCATCTCCTTCTGGCCGGCCTGCACGACCATTTCCTGGCGGCGCTCCTTCTTGCGGGCGGTCGAGACGGAGGGCGCCATCAGACGCTTGGCGACATGGGCGGAGCCGCAGGTGGGACAGGAGACGAGCGCCCGCTTCTGCTGGCGGTCGAAATCGTCCGCCGAGCCGAACCACCCCTCGAAGGCGTGCCCGTTGTCACAGGAAAGCTCGTAGCGGATCAAGCGGCGACGCCTCCCTTCGCGGACGCTTCCGCCGTTTCCAGCGTGAAGACGCGCCCGTTGCGCAGGTTGGGGATCTTGTCGTGCGCGGCCTTGACGGCGGCGGTGTCGACCTCGGCGAGCACGATGGCCTCGCCGGTGCCACCGGCGCTGGCCAAGATGCGGCCCCAGGGGTCGATGATCATGGAGTGGCCGAAGGTCTCGCGGCCGTCCTCATGCACGCCGGCCTGCGCGGCGGCGGCGATGTAGACGCCGTTCTCGATGGCGCGGGCGCGCAGCAGCGTTTCCCAGTGCGCTTCGCCGGTCTGGCGCGTGAAGGCGGCGGGAACGGAGATGATCTCGGCTCCGGCCTGCGCCTGCACCTTGAAGAGTTCCGGGAAGCGCACGTCGTAGCAGATGGCGAAGCCGAGCCGTGCGAAGGGAAG
>CAMLOC010000039.1 GCA_946481465.1 uncultured Shinella sp.
GTTGACATCGTAGGGGTCACAGGTTCAATCCCTGTCACGCCCACCATTCGAATTCCAAAGGCCTTTCGGGAAACCGGAAGGCCTTTTGCTTTGCGGGGCGGGCTTGCCGTCGAAACAAGGGTTCGCAGCCCTGCCGCGGGCTTTCGGGTGGCGGCGGGGAAATACACATATGCCGTGCAGGAAAGAGTTGACGGCAGGGTGGCTCTTGCGGTCATATGATCCCAAGCCGCGTCGCATATCGCCGCGTGGATCGGCGTCAAGCAGGTGAAGTTCCACCTGAATCCGGCAGGCCGGCGTCGCGCCGCACGCGCACTCTCCGCACGATTACCCCGTAAAACCGTAAAGTGTTTATCGCCCGGCAATGCTTGCGACCGTCTGTCGCTCTCCCAAAGATGGCGCACCCCCGTTGGAGGACGGGAATTCGAAAAGTCGATGTGATCGGAGGAGGATCCATGAGCGACGCATCCAGCATACACCCGGTGGACGAGAAACTGCCTGCGGGCAGGCTCGCGACGCTGGGCATCCAGCACGTACTCGTCATGTATGGCGGCGCGGTCGCCGTGCCGCTCATCGTCGGGCGCGCCCTGCAGCTCAGCCCGCAGGACGTCGCGTTCCTGATTTCCGCCGACCTCTTCGTCTGCGGCCTCGTGACCATCATCCAGTCGCTCGGCTTCGGCCGGCATGTCGGCATCCGCCTGCCCGTCATGATGGGCGTCACCTTCGCCTCCGTCGGGCCGATGGTCTCCATGGCGACCATGGCGCCGGGAACGGAAGGCGCGCGCATGATCTTCGGCGCCATCATCGGCGCCGGCTTCATCGCCTTCCTGCTCGCGCCCATCATGGGCCGACTCCTGCGCTTCTTCCCGCCCGTGGTGACGGGCACGATCATCCTCGTCATCGGCGTGTCGCTGATGCGGGTCGGCATCAACTGGACCTTCGGCAACCCCTTCGGCCCGACCGCGCCCAAGCTGATCGACCCCGCGCATGCCGAATGGCTTGCCCAGATGAAGACGCTTGCCGAAAGCGGCGGCCCGGCGGTGCCCAGCGGCTTCGCCATCGCGCCGACCGTTTCCAACCCGGTCTATGCCGAGCCGAGCCATATCGCGCTGTCGGCGCTGGTGCTCGTCTCGATCCTCGCCATCGCCCGCTTCGGCCGCGGCCTCATCAGCAACATCGCCGTCCTCAGCGGCGTCGTCATCGGCTGCGTCGCCGCCTCGATCCTCGGCATGATGCATTTCGACCGCGTGGCCGATGCCGGCTGGTTCGCCGTCGTCACGCCGCTGCGCTTCGGCATGCCGATCTTCGACCCCGTGCTGATCGCCACCATGACGCTCGTCATGATCGTCGTCATGATCGAATCGACCGGCATGTTCCTGGCCCTCGGCGAGATCACCGGCCGGCCGGTCTCCCAGCAGAATCTCACCGCGGGCCTGCGCGTCGACGGCATCGGCACGATGATCGGCGGCCTGTTCAACACCTTCCCCTATACGAGCTTCTCGCAGAATGTCGGCCTCGTCGGCGTCACCGGCGTGAAGAGCCGTTATGTGTGCGTGGCCGGCGGCATCATCATGATCGTGCTCGGCCTCATCCCGAAGATGGGGGCCCTCGTCGAAGCCGTGCCGACCTTCGTGCTCGGCGGCGCCGGTCTCGTGATGTTCGGCATGGTGGCCGCGACGGGCGTGCGCATCCTCACGACGGTGGACTTCAAGTCCTCGCGCAACAACCTCTTCGTCGTCGCCGTCTCCGTCGGTTTCGGCCTGATCCCGCTGCTCGCGCCGAACTACCTGATGTGGATGCCGCACGCGATCCATCCCATCATCGAATCGGGCATCGTGCTCGCCTCCATCGTCGCCGTCCTGCTGAACGCCTTCTTCAACGGCGTGCGCTTCGAGCAGTCCGACGCCGTCGAGGCCGCCCGCATGGCCGACAGCCACTGAGAGAGCATCTATCCAACAAAAAACCCGGCTTGCCGTGCGCGAGCCGGGTTTTTCATGATCGATGCCGCATGGAGGCCATGCGGCGGGCATTCGTCAGTTCAGCGGGATCTGAAGGCCGCCCGAGGCCGGCGGGCGGGCATAGGTCGTGTTGTTCGCCGCGGTCGCGCTGCATCCTGCCAGCGACAGGACCGCAAGCGCGGCAACGACGAAACCGGTGATGGGGCGCATGAATCTCTCCTTTGCGGTGTGCCCGTATGACATAGGCGTGATAGGGGCCGGCGTCCACCGGCGCTCGTCACGGCGCCTCGACGCACCCCGTCAGGCCGGAAATGTCGCGCGCGGCGAGATCGAGGATATGGCGCGAGCAGGCTTCTGCCCGCACGCCATCGCGCAGCCGCAGCGCATCGACCAGGTCGCGGTGCACGGATAGCGCCTCGTCGTGTCGCTCCGTCGCCCGGTTGGAGGCGTGCAACGCATAGGAAAGCGCGGCATGGATGATCGAGGAGAGCTGGTGGAAGACCTGGTTGTGGCTCGCCTTCAGCAGGGTCTCGTGGAAGCGCGCATCGGCGGCGGTGAAGGCTTCGAGATCGCCCTCGGCAGCGCCCATGTCGTCGCAGGCGCGCTCGAGGTCGGCGATTTCCTGCGCCGTCGCCCGCGCGGCGGCGAGAAAGGCGGCGGCGGGCTCGACGGTGCGGCGCGCTTCGAGGATCGAGCCGAGAAGCTCGGCCGACAGCACGCCCGGCCCCATCCAGTCGAGGATCTGCGCGTCGAGCACGTTCCATTCCGAGCGGTCGCAGACAAGCGTGCCCACCCGCGGCCGGCCGCGCACGAGGCCCTTGGTTTCCAGAACCTTCAGCGATTCGCGGATGACGGTGCGGCTGACGCCGTAGGTCGCGCACAGGTCGCTTTCGCGCGGCAGCACCGATCCGGGCGCAAAGCGCCCGCCGCAGATATCGCCGCCGATCGCCGCGGTCACGTTGTGGCGCACCCACGGCCGACGCGGCGACGGCCGGTGCGTCTTTGTTCCCTTGCCCGCCACGCTGCCTCCGCTTCCTCAACCGGCATGATCGTACAATTGCCGCTCAATTATATGACTAATCGGCGGCGAGAGCCATGGCCACCATTGGCAGGGAATGGGCAATCCACAATATTGACTTCTGCCGACAAAGTGCATAATGCGCCGGTCCCAACCGAGGAGCCGCCATGCTCGCCGACCGCCCCCCCGTGCTCGTCCTCAACCCGAAAGACAATGTCGGGGTCGTCCCCGCCAATGTCGATGCCGGCCGCATGCTGGTGAACGGCGTTGCCGCCGCCGAGCGCATTCCGCGCGGCCACAAGGTGGCGATCGCGCCGATCGCGGAAAACGAGCCGGTGCGC
Source organism: uncultured Shinella sp. (assembly GCA_946481465.1). Next base: position 3,315 of record CAMLOC010000039.1, read on the forward strand.
AAATACGGCCAGATCATCGGCTATGCGACGAAGGCGATCCGCCCCGGCGAGCATGTCCACCTGCAGAACCTCGCCATTCTCGACGTGGCGCTGAAACACGAATTCTGCGTCGACAACGCCCCGCCGGCGATGGTGCCGGAGGCCGAGCGCCGCACCTTCGAGGGCTACGACCGCGGCAACGGCCGCATCGGCACCCGCAACTATATCGGCATCCTCTCCACCGTGAACTGTTCCGCCACGGTCTCGCGCTATGTCGCCGAGCACTATGCCCGCAGGTTCCGCGAGGCCGGCCACGACAATATCGACGGCGTGGTGGCGCTGACCTATGGCGGCGGCTGCGCGCTGAACCTGAAGTCCGAGGGCGGGCGCATCCTGACGCGCACCTTCAAGGGCTATGCCCGCAACCCGAATTTCGGCGGCATCCTGATGATCGGCCTCGGCTGCGAGACCTTCCAGTACGGCCCGCTCGTCGAGGAGGCAGGGCTGGAGGAGGGCAAGACCTTCCGCACCATGATGATCCAGAACCAGGGCGGCACGCGCAAGACCATCGAGGCGGCCTGCGCGATGATCGACGACATGCTGCCGGATGTCGGTCGCATCCGCCGCACGCCGCAGCCGCTGTCGGGCATCAAGCTGGCGCTCGAATGCGGCGGCTCGGACGGCTATTCCGGCATTTCCGCCAATCCCGCGCTCGGCATCGCCTCGGACCTTCTGGTGAAGGAGGGCGCGACGACGGTGCTGTCCGAAACGCCGGAAATCTACGGCGCGGAACACCTCCTGACCCGCCGCGCCGCCCGGCCGGAGGTCGCGGAAAAGCTGCTTTCCCGCATCGACTGGTGGCGGGACTACACGGCGAAGAACGACGCCGAACTCAACAACAATCCCTCGCACGGCAACAAGGCCGGGGGGCTCACCACCATCCTGGAAAAATCGCTCGGCGCGGTCGCCAAGGGCGGCTCCATGCCGCTCAACGCCGTCTATGAATATGCCGAAGAGGTGACCGAGCCGGGCTTCGTCTTCATGGACACGCCCGGTTACGACCCGGCGGCGGTGACCGGCCAGATCGCCGGCGGCTGCAACCTCGTGGCCTTCACCACCGGCCGCGGCTCGGTCTCCGGCTACAAGCCGGCGCCCTGCATCAAGATCGCCACCAACACGCCGATGTACGAGCACATCAAGGACGACATGGACATCAATTGCGGCACGATCGTCGACGGCACGGAGACGATCGAGGAGGCCGGCCGGCGCATCTTCGACTTCGTCATCGAAACCGCCTCCGGCCGCAAGACGGCGAGCGAGGCCTTCGACTACGGCGACAACGAGTTCGTGCCCTGGCAGGTCGGCGCCATCACCTGACCGTCAGAGGTGCATGAGGATATTGACGAGCGTGCCGGCGGGATCGCGCACGAAGAAGCGCCGCACGCCCCAGGGCTCGTCCACCGGTCCGTATTCGACTGGGTGGCCGCCCCTCACCACGGCGGCGTGGACCGCCTCCACGTCGTCCACCTCGATCGACAGGCCCGGCACCGGCGTTCCCCCGCCGCCTTGCGAGGCGAAACTCACCTGCAAGGGCATGGTGCCGTCCGTGCCGTAGGTGGCGATCCAGCCGTGGTCCATCAGCAGGTCCAGCCCCAATATGTCCTTGTAGAAACCGGCGACGGCGGCCGGATCGGTCGTCTCGACATTCGCGACGATGCGCTTGACCTTCATGGAAACCTCCTTACCGGGCGACGGGCGTCGCATAGGCCGGCATGTCCGGCCGGTGCGCCGCGCGCAACTCCGCGACGCGGCCGATCACCTTGGGCAGCGAAACCGTGATGTGATGGCGGAGCGTTTCGGCCGCGCGCGCGCGGTCGTCCACGTCGAGCGCGCGGAACACCGCCAGGTGCTCGGCGATGAAGGGCTCGTCGGCGGGCATGCGGTGCGAGACGCCGATGATGTGCTTGCTGACATTCAGCATGAAGCGCGCGCGGCGTAGCGCGATCAACAGCTCCCGGTTCGGGCAGTAGCCGAGGCAGGTGATGTGCAGGTCCGTCTCGAGCCCGTCCATCGCCTCGACGGAGAGGGCAGGATAGACGGCCAGCGCCTCCTCCAGCCGCTGCGTCATGGCATGGCGCTCGGCCGGCGGGATGAAGGGGGCGGCCCGGCTCAGCGCCAGCGGCTCCAGCGCGATGCGGATATCGTGCAGGTCGCGCATGCGCTCCTCGTCGAGCGGCACCAGCGTCCAGCGCATGCGCTCGTCCTTTTCCGTGATGCCGAGCGCTTCGAGGCGGGTCAGCGCGTCGCGCGCGACCTGCCGCCCGACGCCGCGGGCGCGCGCCAGCTCCACCTCGTTGATGCGGTGGCGGCCGAAGACGGACAGATGCACCATCTCCCGCTCCAGGCTCTCGTAGATCGCCTCCCAGGCGGGGGCCTTGCGCAGGGCCGGCGCCTCCTCGTCGAGGCCGAGCATGCCGGCCGTCAGCACCACCCGTTTCGGCCCACCGCGCCCCTGCCCCACCAGGAAGCCGCGCCCGTCGAAGCGCCGGATCTGCCCCGCCGCCTCGAGCAACGCGAAAGCCTGGCGGACCGGCGTGCGCGTGGAGGAAAAGAGGGTCGCGACCGGCCCCTCCAGAAGCAGCGCGCCCTTGGGCAGCCGCCCGGCGGCAATCGCCTCCGCCAGCACATCGCGGATGCGCAGGTACAGCGGGCTCTTGTCGAGTGCCCCCTCGGCGCTTTCCGCGCCCGTTTCCGCCAAAGCCTGTCCGGTGCCGATCATGGCGCGGACCATCGCACGAATGCACTGTGCCGACAACGGTCATGTCCAGCGCGGGCGCAGGCAAGGAAATTGCGTCGCACCGGCAAAAAATCTCCATTCCTTTCGTGACGCGCGAGGCGTTTTGCGCTAGGGAACCCTGCTGAGGCTCGCAATGCGGCCCGAAAAAGCCCATATGTCAGCCGCGTCCACTCGAGGAATTGACCATGCCCGCATATCGCTCCCGAACCACCACCCACGGCCGCAACATGGCCGGTGCCCGCGGCCTCTGGCGCGCGACCGGCATGAAGGATTCGGACTTCGGCAAGCCGATTATCGCGGTGGTGAACTCCTTCACGCAGTTCGTGCCCGGCCACGTCCACCTCAAGGACCTCGGCCAGCTCGTCGCACGCGAAATCGAGAAGGCCGGCGGCGTCGCCAAGGAATTCAACACGATCGCCGTCGACGACGGCATCGCCATGGGGCATGACGGCATGCTCTATTCGCTGCCGAGCCGCGAGATCATCGCCGATTCGGTCGAGTACATGGTCAACGCGCACTGCGCCGATGCCATGGTCTGCATCTCGAACTGCGACAAGATCACGCCCGGCATGCTGAATGCCGCCATGCGCCTCAACATCCCCGCCGTCTTCGTCTCCGGCGGGCCGATGGAAGCCGGCAAGGTCGTGCTGCACGGCAAGACCCACGCGCTCGACCTCGTCGACGCCATGGTCGCCGCCGCCGACGACAAGATCTCCGACGAGGACGTCAAGGTCATCGAGCGCTCCGCCTGCCCGACCTGCGGCTCCTGCTCCGGCATGTTCACGGCCAACTCGATGAACTGTCTGACCGAAGCCCTCGGCCTGTCGCTGCCCGGCAACGGCTCGACGCTGGCGACCCACGGCGACCGCAAGCGCCTGTTCGTGGAGGCCGGCCACCTGATCGTCGATCTCGCCCGCCGCTACTACGAGCAGGAAGACGAGAGCATCCTGCCGCGCAACGTCGCCAACAAGAAGGCCTTCGAGAACGCCATGTCGCTCGACATCGCCATGGGCGGCTCGACCAACACGGTGCTGCACATCCTGGCCGCCGCCTACGAGGGCGGCATCGATTTCGACCTCGACGACATCGACGCGCTGTCGCGCCGGGTGCCGTGCCTTTCCAAGGTCGCGCCCGCCAAGCAGGACGTGCACATGGAAGACGTGCACCGCGCCGGCGGCATCATGCGCATCCTCGGCGAACTCGACCGCGGCGGCCTCATCCACCGCGACACGCCGACCGTGCATGCCGAAACGCTGGGCGACGCCATCGACCGCTGGGACATCACCCGCACCGGCAGCGAGACCGTGCGCACCTTCTTCCGCGCCGCGCCCGGCGGCATCCCGACCCAGGTTGCCTTCAGCCAGGAAGCGCGCTGGGACGAACTGGACACGGACGGCGAAAACGGCGTCATCCGCTCCGTCGAGCACCCCTTCTCCAAGGACGGCGGCCTTGCGGTCCTCTTCGGCAACATCGCGCTCGACGGCTGCATCGTGAAGACGGCCGGCGTCGATGAATCGATCCTGAAATTCGCCGGTCCCGCCGTCGTCTTCGAAAGCCAGGACGCGGCCGTGAAGGGCATTCTCGGCGGCGAGGTGAAGGCCGGCGACGTCGTCGTCATCCGCTACGAAGGCCCGAAGGGCGGCCCGGGCATGCAGGAAATGCTCTATCCGACGAGCTACCTGAAGTCGAAGGGCCTCGGCAAGGCCTGCGCGCTCATCACCGACGGCCGCTTCTCCGGCGGCACGTCGGGCCTTTCCATCGGCCATGCCTCGCCGGAAGCGGCGCAGGGCGGCGCGATCGGCCTCGTGCGCCAGGGCGACCTGATCGAGATCGACATTCCGAACCGCACCATCAACCTTGCCGTTCCGGAAGCCGAGCTCGCCGCCCGCCGCGCCGAGCAGGACAAGCTCGGCTGGAAGCCGGCTGCCCCGCGCAAGCGCAACGTCACGACCGCGCTGAAGGCCTATGCCGCCTTCGCCGCCAGTGCCGACAAGGGCGCCGTGCGCATCCTGCCGGAATGATTTTGCCGGGCGCGGCGACAAAGCCGCGCCCGCCCCTTTCCGGACGCCTCCCTTTTCCTATCTCTCCTCCGGCATGGTGAAACGAGCCGGCTTTGACACCGGCCATAAATGTTGATACCAACACATTCGTCGAAAGCCCGTGAAAGAGGAGTTCCGAGCATGAGACCGAACCACGAGGTCGTATCCCGGCAGGATTGGCTGGCCGCCCGCAAAGCCCTGCTGGCCCATGAAAAAGAGGAAACCAGGCTGCGCGACAAGGTGCGCGCCGAACGCCTCGCCTTGCCCTGGGTCAAGGTCGACAAGACCTATGCCTTCGACACGCCCGAAGGCCGCAAGACGCTGGCGGAACTGTTCGACGGCCGCAGCCAGCTCATCGTCTACCACTTCATGTACGGCCCCGACTGGGAGGCCGGCTGCCCCGGCTGTTCCTTCATGGCCGACCATATCGACGGCATGCTGCCACATCTCAACAACCACGACGTCACGATGATCGCCGTCTCCCGCGCCCCGCTGGAGAAACTCGTCGCCTACAAGAAGCGCATGAACTGGAAATTCCCCTGGGTTTCCGCCTTCGGCAGCGATTTCAATTTCGACTACCACGTCTCCTTCACCCGGGAGGAGCTGGCGAGCGGCAAGGTCATGTACAACTACCGTGAGACGGACAGCGCCGACGCCCATGACGAGCTACCCGGCCTCAGCGCCTTCTTCAGGGACGAGGACGGCACCGTCTACCACACCTATTCCGACTATGCCCGCGGCGGCGAGGAGGCACTCGGCACGCTGATGATCCTCGACCGCGCGCCGAAGGGCCGCAACGAGACCGACACGCTCAGCTTCGTCAAGCGCAAGGACGAATATGCAGGGGCGCAGAAGGCCTCGTCCTGCTGCGACTGAAACCGCCGCCCTGACGCCCGCGCCGATGGCGCTTGCAATCTTTCTTCGCATTGCACAAACTCCCCTCGATGACGGCACAAGACCGTCACCGAGGGGATCAAAGCGCGCATGTCGATCAAGGCCGGTATCTACCACCTCACCCACTACAAATACGACAATCCGGTCCGTCTCGGACCCCAGATCATCCGGCTGAAGCCGGCGGCGCATTCCAAGACCAAGGTGATCAGCCATTCGCTCAAGGTCTCGCCGGAAAACCATTTCGTGAACCTCCAGCAGGACCCCTACGGCAACTATCTCGCCCGCTACGTTTTCCCCGATCCGGTGACGGAACTGAAGATCGAGGTCGACCTCGTCGCCGACATGACGGTCTACAACCCCTTCGATTTCTTCGTGGAGGAAGCGGCGGAACATTGGCCGTTCGACTATCCGGAGGACCTGCGCGAAGACCTGAAGATCTATCGCGAGCCGGAACCGCTGACGCCCGCGCTGAAAGCCTTCATGGCGAGCGTCGACCGCTCGCGCCAGCGCACGGTGGACATGGTCGTCGGCCTCAATGCGCGTCTCCAGCAGCAGGTCGGCTACGTCATCCGCATGGAGCCCGGCGTGCAGACGCCGGAGGAGACGCTGACCACGGCAAGGGGCTCCTGCCGCGATTCGAGCTGGCTGCTCGTGCAGATCCTGCGCAATCTCGGCCTCGCCGCCCGCTTCGTCTCCGGTTACCTCATCCAGCTGACGCCGGACCTCAAGGCGCTCGACGGCCCTTCCGGCACCGAAGTGGATTTCACGGACCTGCATGCCTGGTGCGAGGTCTATATTCCCGGCGCCGGCTGGATCGGCCTCGACCCGACCTCCGGCCTTTTGACCGGCGAGAGCCATATCCCGCTTGCCGCGACGCCGCACTACCGCAACGCCGCGCCGATTTCCGGCGGCTATTTCGGCGAGGCGAACACCGCGTTCGACTTCGCCATGACGGTGACGCGCGTCGCCGAGCACCCGCGCATCACCAAGCCCTTCTCCGACGAGAGCTGGGAGGCGCTGAACGCGCTCGGCCGTAAGGTCGACGGCGTGCTCGCCGAAAACGACGTGCGGCTCACCATGGGCGGCGAGCCGACCTTCGTCTCCATCGACGATTTCGAATCCGACGAGTGGAACACCGCCGCCGTCGGCCCCACCAAGCGCGAGAAAGCCGACATCCTCATCCGGCGCCTGCGCGAAAGATTCGCGCCCGGCGGCTTCCTGCACTACGGCCAGGGCAAGTGGTATCCCGGCGAGAGCCTGCCGCGCTGGACCTTCTCGCTCTACTGGCGGCAGGACGGCAAGCCGATCTGGCAGAACCCGGATCTTATCGCCGAAGAAGGCAGCGATGCCGGCGTCGGCGAAGCCGATGCGCGGGCCATTCTCACCGGCATTGCCGAAGAACTCGGTGTCCCGCCCGACATGGTGCAGCCGGCCTACGAGGATCCTGCCGAGTGGATCATCAAGGAAGGCAATCTTCCCGAGAATGTCGATCCGTCCAATTCCAAGCTGGAGGACCCGGAAGAGCGCAGCCGCATCGCCCGCGTCTTCGAGCGCGGCCTCACCACGCCGACCGGCCATATCCTGCCGATCCAGGCCTGGAATGCCCGCGCCACCGGCCGGCGCTGGATCAGCGAGAAATGGCGCACGCGCCGCGGCAGGATCTTTCTCGTTCCCGGCGACAGCCCCGTCGGCTATCGCCTGCCGCTCGGCGCGCTGCCCTACCTCACACCCTCGAACTATCCCTATATCAACCCCGCCGATCCCGCCGAGGAGAAGCCACCGCTGCCGGATTTCGCGGAACACGGCCGCGCCATGGCCGAGGCCTCCTTCCAGGCGAACGAGGCCGGGCAGGACCGCGTCGAGCAGATCCGCAGCGAAATCGTCGGCGCCGTGCGCACGGCGATGAGCGTCGAGGCGCGCGACGGCCGGCTCTCGATCTTCATGCCCCCCGTCGAACGGGTCGAGGACTATCTCGACCTCGTGACCGCCGCCGAGCGGGCGGCCGAGCGGCTTGGCCTGGCCGTCCATATCGAGGGCTACGCGCCGCCGCAGGACGAGCGCCTCAACGTCATCCGCGTCGCGCCGGACCCCGGCGTCATCGAGGTGAACATCCACCCGGCCGCCGGCTGGGACGACTGCGTCGACATCACCACGGCGATCTACGAGGAGGCGCGCCACTCCCGCCTGGGCGCCGACAAGTTCATGATCGACGGCCGCCACACCGGCACCGGCGGCGGCAACCATGTGGTCGTCGGCGGCAGGAACCCGAACGACAGCCCCTTCCTGCGCCGCCCGGACCTGCTGAAGAGCCTCGTCCTGCACTGGCAGCGCCATCCCTCGCTGTCCTACCTCTTCTCGGGCCTCTTCATCGGCCCGACCAGCCAGGCCCCGCGCATCGACGAGGCGCGGCACGATTCGCTCTACGAGCTGGAGATCGCGCTTTCGCAGGTGCCCGCCCCCGGCGAGGGCGTGCCGCCGCTGCCCTGGCTGGTCGACCGCCTGTTCCGCAATCTCCTGACCGACGTCACCGGCAACACGCACCGCTCCGAGATCTGCATCGACAAGCTGTTCTCGCCGGACGGGCCGACCGGCCGGCTCGGCCTCGTCGAGTTCCGCGGCTTCGAAATGCCGCCGAACGCCCGCATGAGCCTTGCCCAGCAGCTTCTCATCCGCGCGCTCATCGCCCGCTTCTGGCTGAACCCGGCGCAGGGAAGCTTCGTGCGCTGGGGCACCACGCTGCACGACCGCTTCATGCTGCCGCATTACGTCTGGCAGGATTTCCTCGACGTTCTCG
>CAMLOC010000040.1 GCA_946481465.1 uncultured Shinella sp.
CGTGACCCGCCGCCAGTGCCGACCGATCTCGTCCGCCGGGCCGATACCCGACAGCATCAGCAATTTCGGCGTCGCGATCGCCCCCGTGGAGACGACCACTTCCCGGTCCGCGCGATAGACGACCTTGCGCCTGCCCCTGGCGCATTCGACACCCACCGCCCTGCCGTTCTCGATGAGGATGCGGGTGACCGCGGTTCCCGTCTCGATGCGCAGGTTGCCGCGCTTGCGGGCCGGCCCCAGATAGGCGACGGCGGCCGAGCTGCGGCGCCCGTCCCGTGCCGTGATCTGGTAGAGCCCGCAGCCCGCCGGACTGCCCGAATTGAAGTCCGGATTGTAGGGCAGCCCCGCCTGCTGGCAGGCCTGCAGCCAGGCACGGGTCAGCGGATGAATGTAATCGATATCGGAAACGCCGAGCGGCCCGCCGACGCCGTGCGCCTCGTTGCAGAAGCGATTGTTGTCCTCCGCGCGCTTGAAATAGGGCAGGACATCGGCATAGCCCCAGCCTTCCGCGCCGAGGCGCGCCCATTGCTCGTAATCCTCCGGCACGCCGCGGATATAGATCATCGCATTGACCGAGCTGCCGCCGCCGAGCACCCGGGCCTGCACCATGGTCGGCGTTTCCGTCCGCTCCTGCCCGGCCATCGGCTCCCAGGGGATGCGCTTCAGGAGGCCGCCCTGCGCGGTCTTGTAGTAGGCGCCGGGAATGTGGATGTAGGGGCTGAGATCGCGCGGCCCCTCCTCGATCAGGAGAACCCGCACGGCGGGATCCTCCGAAAGGCGCGCGGCGACGACGCAGCCGGTCGAGCCGCCGCCGACCACGATATAGTCGAACGTATCGACCGCGTCCGGATGCCGGGGAGAAATCCCGAAACGGGCCGATCCCATGTCGCGAAGTGCCATCACTTTTCCCTTGCAATGGCGCTGCCGGCCTTGATGGCAAGGGCAGCGATGGTGAGTGCCGGATTGACGGCGGCCGAGGTCGGCAACACGGAGGCATCCGTGATGTAGAGGTTCTCGACATCATGGCTGCGGCAGTCGAGATCGACGACCGAATGTCGCGGACTGCGACCCATGCGCGCCGTGCCGCATTGATGCGACGTGGTCTTGCGGCCGAAGGTATGCGTCAGCACGATCGGGAACCCCGCCTTGCGCATGACCGCGCGGGTCTTGGCGATCAGCGCGTCGTGCGCCCGCATGTTGGAGCGGATCCAGTGCATGACGATACGGTCGTCCCGCACCATGACCCGGCTTTCCGGGTTGGGCAGGTCCTCGCTTGTCAGGAACCAGCCATAGGCATGGCGCGCTACCAGCCGTGCAAACCAGGCCGGTGCCGGCATCGGCAGGTTGGCCTTGAGAATGTTGCCGGTGATATGGCCGAGCAGCTGGACGTTGCCGAGGGGAAAGCCGACATCGTTGTCCGCATTGTAGAAGTCGTTGAAGGCGATGGTCTTCTGGTAGACGCAATCGTTGGCGGCGAAGGGATTGATCGCCAGCATCGCCGTCGTGTTGTGGTTCATGAAGTTGCGCCCGAGCTGGTCGGAACTGTTGCCAAGGCCGGTCGGATGCGCCTTGCCGGCCGAGCGCAGCAGAAGCGCGGCGGATTGGACGGCACCCGCCGCGACAGCAAAGCGACCGGCCGAGATGCGGTGTTCGACGCCGTCCTTCCGGTAGACGGCCACGTTGACGCGGCGCCCCGTATCGTCGGTTTCAAGGCGCGTGACGGCGGCGCCGGTCACGAGGCGGACATTGGGATGGGCGAGCGCGGCGGCGAGCGGCCCCACCTCCGCATCGATCTTTCCCGCCCCGGTGTTCGGAAACGCATCCCAACCCGTCGGTGCCCGCTTCAGCCAGGCATCGAGATCGATCGACAGCGGAAGGGAGGCGGGGTGGACGCCCGCCTTTTCCAGCCGGCGGCGCACGGCGGCGATGGCCGGCTCGTCGGGAACGGGCGGATAGGCATAGGGTCCTTCATGCCGCGGCTCGGTCGGGTCGCCGGCGGTCGAGCCGCGCACCTTGAAAACCGCCTCGGCCGCGTCATACCAGGGTGACAGTTCCTCATAGGACATCGGCCAGCCGGGAGATGCGCCGTCCATATGCGGCCGCGGCGCGAAATCCTCCCGGCGATACCGGTACATGACCGCGCCGAAGAACTTCGAATTGCCACCGACATAATAATAGTTGCCCGGCAGGAAGCTCTCGCCGTCCGTGCCCAGCCATTCCTCGGAAGACCGGTAGAAACCCTTCTGGAAGATGGCGACATCGTCCCGCGCCTCGGAGCTGTCCGTCAGATGCCCGCCTCGCTCCAGGATGACGATCCGAAGGCCGGACGGCGCAAGGCTGTGCGCCAGGGAAGCTCCGCCGATGCCGGAGCCGATGATGACGATATCTGCCGTCTCGGTCATAAGCGTTCTTTCAGTCGATGCGTGTTTCGGTTTCACCGTCGAAGAGCACGATCTTTGACGTGTCGACCGCCAGCGCCGCCTCATGCCCCGCATGGGCCTGGCGCGGGGGAAGACGGGCGGTCACCTCGACGCCGCCGAGCTGGAAGACGGCGAGCGTGTCCGGCCCCGTTGGCTCGACGACGTCGAAATCGACGGTCAGCGAGGGCAGGGCGGTCCCCGCGGCGATCGAGAAATTCTCCGGCCGGATGCCGACCAGCACCTTGCGGCCCGCATAGCGGCGAAGCGCCTCCGCGGAGAGGGAAACGCCGCGAATACGCGCTGCCGGGCGCCCGGCAATGTCGATGACCGCCGTCGCCGTATCCCCTTCCACCTCAAGCTTCCCCGGCACGATGTTCATGGCCGGCGAGCCGACGAAGCGCGCGACATAGACATTGGCCGGCCGGTCGTAGACGGCCTGCGGCTCGTCCAGCTGCTGCACCACGCCGTCCTTCATCACGGCGACGCGGGTGGCGAGCGTCATCGCCTCGATCTGGTCGTGCGTGACATAGACGATCGTCGTGCCGAGGCGGGCATGCAGGCGCTTGATCTCGGTGCGCATGTCGACGCGCAGCTTCGCGTCGAGGTTCGACAGCGGCTCGTCGAAGAGGAAGAGCTTCGGCTCGCGCACGATGGCTCGCCCCATGGCGACGCGCTGGCGCTGGCCGCCGGAAAGCTGGGCAGGCTTGCGGTCGAGGAGATGGGTGATCTGCAGGAGGTCCGAAGCGGTCTTCACGGCCTTGTCGCGCTCGGCGACGGCGATCCGGCGGATCTTCATGCCGAACTCGATGTTCTGCCGCACCGTCATCGTCGGATAGAGCGCGTAGGACTGGAACACCATGGCGATGTCGCGGTCCTTCGGCGAGAGGTCGTTGACGGTCTTGCCGGCGATGCGGATCTCGCCACCGGTGATCGTCTCCAGCCCGGCGATCATGTTGAGCAGCGTGGACTTGCCGCAGCCGGAGGGGCCGAGCAGCACGAGGAAGTCGCCGGTGCCGATGGAGATCGAGACCTCCTTCAGGACTTCGAGCGGGCCATAGGCCTTGCGGACGCGATCGATTTCGAGAGTGGACATGGCTTCAGCCTTTCACGGCGCCGGCCGTCAGCCCGCGGACGAAGTAGCGTCCCGCGACGATGTAGACGACCAGGGTTGGGATGGCGGCGATCATGGCGGCAGCCATGTCGACATTGTACTGCTTGCGGCCGGTGGTCACGTTGACGATGTTGTTGAGCGCCACCGTGACGGGCGTGCTGGAACCGGACGTGAACGAAACGCCGAAGAGGAAATCGTTCCAGATCTGCGTGAACTGCCAGATGCAGGACACGACGATGATCGGAATGGAGGTCGGCAGGATGACGCTCCAGAAGATGCGGAAGAAGCCTGCCCCGTCGACCATCGCCGCCTTGGTCAGCTCGTCCGGCAGCGACACGAAATAATTGCGGAAGAACAGCGTCGTGAAGCAGATGCCGTAGGAGGCATGCACGGCGACGAGGCCGGGAATGGAGCCGGCAAGGCCCAGCAGGCCGAGCATGCGGGCCATGGGGATGAGGATCGCCTGGTAGGGCAGGAAGCAGCCGAAGAGCAGGAGGCCGAAGACGAAGTTCGCACCGGGGAACCTCCATTTCGTGAGGATGTAGCCATTGATCGCGCCGATGCCGGTCGAAAGCGCCACTGCGGGGATCACCATCAGCAGCGAGTTGACGAAATAGGGTTTGAGGCCGGTGCATTCCGTGCCGATGCAGGCCTCGGACCATGCCGCGCGCCAGGCATCGAGCGTCACCACCTTGGGCATGCCGATGAAGGAACCGCCATAGATCTCGTCGAGGGGCTTCAGGGACGTCACCACCATGACCCAGAGGGGCATGAGGTAGAGGAGCGCCACGACGAAGAGGCAGCCGTAGACGAAGAGGCGGCCGAGCCGCGCCCTGCCGGATCGGGAAAGGGCTTCAGCCATTGTTCTCGCTCCGCAGTTCGGAATAGAGGTAGGGGACGATGATGGCGGCGACCGTCATCAGCATCATCACGGCGCTCGCCGCGCCGACGCCCATCTGGTTGCGGCGGAAGGTGGCGGAGAACATGAAGGTCGAGGGCAGCTCGGTCGCGGTGCCCGGTCCGCCGTTCGTCAGCGCCAGAACCAGGTCGAAGCTCTTGATGGCGATGTAGCTGAGGAGCACGACGACGCTCAGCATGGCCGGGCGCAGCATCGGGATGATGATCTGCCGGTAGATCAGCGGCAGCGTGGCCCCTTCGATCTGCGCGGCCTTGATGACGGAATTGTCGATGCCGCGCAGGCCCGCAAGGAAGATCGCCATTGCGAAGCCCGAGGACTGCCAGACGCCGGCGACGACGACGGTGTAGATCGCCATGTCGGGATCGGTGATCCAGTCGAAGCGGAAATCGATCCAGCCGAGATCGTTGACGACCTTCTGCACGCCGAGGCCGGGATTCATGATCCATTTCCACGCCGTCCCCGTCACGATGAAGGACAGCGCCATCGGGTAGAGGTAGATCGCGCGCAGCGCGCCTTCCGCCCGGATGTTCTGGTCGAGCAGGATGGCCATGAGCAGCCCGAGGCCGGTGGAGAGCGCGAGGAACAGCGCCGAGAAGATGAAGAGATTGGCGACGGCGGTGTGCCAGCGGGGCGTCGCCCACAGGCGCACATACTGTTCGAGGCCGACGAAATCGTAGGTCGGCACGAATTTCGACGAGGTGACGGAAATCACGCCTGTCCAGAGAATGAACAGGTAGACCGTGACGATGACGACGAGCAGGCTGGGAGCGACGACGATGCGCGGCAGCCAGCCTGCCAATCGCGATGACATGCGCGTAGAGGCGCTCATGGGTCAGCTCCGATGGCAAGGACTGTGGGAGGAGCCGGCGCGCCGGCCCCTCTTATGAGGATGCAGGTTACCGGGCGTTGTCGATGCCGGAGACCAGCATCTTGACCGCGTCTTCGGAGCTCATCTTGCCGACGAAGAACTGCGCGGCGACATCGCTGAAGACGGAGGCGAATTCCGGCTTTGCAGCGAAGCCATGGGTCATGGCGCCCTGCATGCTGCCCTTCTCGACCGCCGCGGCGCGCTCCTGGTAGCCGAGCTTGGCGCAATCGTCGAAATCGTCGACCGGCACGTCGCTGCGGGCCGGGATCGAGCCCTTGATAAGGTTGAAGCCCTTCTGGACCTTCGGGTCCATGATGGTTTCGGCCAGCGCGACCTGCGCCTTCTGCACGCTCTCGTCGCTGACGGTGAACATGCCGAAGCTGTCGATAAGATACTGGAAGGAGGTGACCTCGCCCGGCGTCGCGAAGCAGTAGAAGTCCTGGTTGGGCTTCAGGCCCTTGGCGAGGAATTCGCCCTTCGCCCAGTCGCCCATGAACTGCATGGCGGCCTCGCCGTTGATGACCATGCCGGTGGCGACGGCCCAGTCGCGGCCGACGAAATTGTCGTCGACGAGACCGCGGACCTCGCGGAGCGCATCGAACACCTTGACCATCTCGGGGCTGCCGAGCGCTTCGGGATCGAGATCGATCGCCGTCTTCTGGTAGAAATCAGGACCGTTGATGTCAGACAGCAGCGCGTCGAAGATGATGCCGATCTGCCAGGGCTCATCGCCCATCGCGACGGGAACGATGCCCTTTTCCTTCAGCTTCTTGCCGGTTTCGATCAGCTCCGCCCAGGTCTTGGGAACGGTAACGCCTGCATCGTCGAAGAGCTTCTTGTTGGCCCAGACCCAGTTCTGGCGGTGCATGTTGATCGGCGCCGCGATGAAGGCCTCGCCCGAGGTCACGAAGGGCAGGAGCTGCGGCGCCAGCGCCTCGCGCCAGCCGCCGGCGATGGCAAGGTTGTTCAGGTCGCGCACGACGCCCTGTTCCGCCCATTGCACGCCTTCCCAGCCGAGGAACTGCATGGCACCGGGCGGGTTGCCGGCCGTCAGGCGCGAGCGCAGCGCCTGCTGGGCATTGGCGCCGCTCATGCCGCCGACCGCCGAATCCTTCCACTCGAAGCCTTTCGCCTCGAGGTCCTTGCGGATGACGTTGAGTGCATCCACCTCGCTCTGCGAGACCCAGTGGTGCAGGACTTCGATCTGGCCCTCCGCATGGGCTGCGACGGGCACGAGCATGGTCGCCGCAAGCATTGTGGCGATAAATCTGGACATGGTTTCATCCTCTCTGGTTGGGTTTTGGACGCGGCCCCTGACGGGCTCTGTGCGCGGTTGTTAAACGGGGTCGGCGGGCATCGCGTAGCCGACGTTCCGGCCGCCGTAGCGGCGGACGCGGATGTTGGCCTGCTCGGCATGGCCGGAAAAACCTTCCATCAGGCAGAGCCGCGAACTGTAGGAGCCGATGAGGGCGGAGGCCTCGTCGGTCAGCACCTTCTGGTAGGTGCAGGTCTTCAGGAACTTGCCGACCCAGAGGCCGCCGGTGTAGCGGGCGGCCTTGTTGGTCGGCAGGGTGTGGTTCGTGCCGATCACCTTGTCGCCGAAAGCGACATTGGTGCGGGCGCCGAGGAAGAGCGCGCCGTAATTCTTCATGTTTTCGAGGAAATAGTCCGGGTCGCGGGTCATGACCTGCACATGCTCGGAGGCGACGCGGTCGCCTTCCGCCACCATTTCCTCGACGGTGTCGCACAGGATGATCTCGCCGAAATCCTCCCAGGCCCTGCCGGCGACGGCCGCCGTCGGCATGATCTGCAGCAGGCGCTCGATCTCCGCCAGCGTGTCGCGGGCGAGCTTTTCCGAACTGGTGATGAGGATTGCGGGCGAATTCGCCCCATGTTCGGCCTGGCCGAGAAGGTCCGTCGCCACCAGCTCGCCGTCGACGCTGTCGTCGGCGATGACCAGCGTTTCCGTCGGGCCGGCGAACAGGTCGATGCCGACATGGCCGAACAGCAGGCGCTTGGCTTCCGCCACATAGGCATTGCCGGGGCCGGCGAGCATGTCGACGGGCTCGATCGTCTCGGTGCCTAAGGCCATGGCGGCGATCGCCTGCACGCCGCCGAGGCAGTAGATTTCATCGGCGCCGGCAAGCGCCTGCGCGGCGACGATCTTTTCCGCGATCCTGCCCTGGAACGGCGGGGCGCAGGTGATGATGCGCTCGCAGCCGGCGACGCGCGCCGTCAGCACCGTCATGTGGGCGGAGGCGAGCAGGGGATACTTTCCGCCCGGCACGTAGCATCCGACATTCTGGATCGGCACGTTCCGGTGGCCGAGCACGACGCCCGGCAGCGTCTCGACCTCGATATCCTTCAACGCCGCCTTCTGCGCTTCGGCGAACCGGCGGACCTGATCCTGCGCGAAATCCAGGTCCTCCCGCTCCCGCGGCGTAAGGGAATTGATGCAATGCGCGATCTCTTCCTTCGTCAGGCGGTAGCTTTCCCGGTCGAACCCGTCGAACTGGACCGAGAGCGCACGCACTGCCTTGTCCCCGCCCTCCCGGACCTTCGCCAGAAGGGCCTCGACCGTCCTGGTCACCGCGCTGTCTGTGCCGCCCTGCTCGATGGAAGCGCCGGCTGTTTTGATGTGGCGTATCATGACAAAGTCTCTTCGTTCACGGCCACCGTCGGCGCCGCGTTGTCAATCGTCTTGGGAGGAGGGGGAGGGGAGGCGGATGCCTCCCCGCCGGGATTTAGAGGTGCTGTTCGAGAGCGCGCATGTCCGCGTAGGCGGCCTGCTCCTTCTCGTAGTAGGCCGGCGAGGGGAAGTCCCACCAGCCGGTGGCGAACGGGCCGGCGGCATCGCGCGAGACGATCACCTCGACGAGGACCGGGCCGCCGCAGCCGAGCGCCGCCTTCAGGCTGCTTTCAAGGTCCTCGTCCTTCTCGACCTTCCACGCCTGAAGGCCGAAGGCCTTGGCTGAGGCCGCGATATCGGCCGAATAGGGCGCGCCGTTGCCGGCGTGATGGTTGAACTCGGAAGCGATGTGGCGGCCCATGAACTTGCGCTGCCCGCCGCGGATCGACATGTAGCCCTGGTTGTTCAGCACCAGGAACACGACGTTGATGCCGTTCATGACCGCCGTGCCCATTTCCGGCAGCGACATCATGAAGTCGCCGTCGCCGACGATGGCCACGACCTGCCGATCCGGGCAAGCGAGCTTGGCGCCCATCGCCGCCGGCACCGCCCAGCCCATCGGCGAATAGGAGCCGGAGGTGAGATGCGTGCGCGGCTCGTAGACCGGGAAGCTCTGCTTGACGGAGCCCTGCGTGTTGCCCGAACCGACGACGACGATACCGTCGCGGTCCAGCACCTTGCGCAGTGCCATCAGCGGCCGCTGCGAGGTGAAGGGCGTCTCGCGGCTGTTTTCGCGCGGCTCGACCTGCGCGCGCCAGTCGGCCTTCGCCTTCTGCACGTCGGCAAGGAAGGTCTCGCGGCGAGCCTGCATCTTCTGTGCGTCCGCATCGGAGATGAGCGACAGGATCGCCTCCAGCGTCACCTTGGCGTCGGCGACGATGCCGACCTCCGTCTCGTAGTTCTTGCCGATCTCGCGCGGGTCGAGGTCGATATGGATCAGCTTGGCCGAGGGGATCGAGAAGGACACGCCCTTGGCATAGGAGGAGGCCGACCAGTCCGTGAAGCGGCAGCCGACCGAGACGACGACGTCGGCGGAAGCGGTGATCTTGTTGCCGCAGGTCGTGCCCGTCTGGCCGACCGCGCCGATGAACAACGCGTGATCCTCGGAGATCGCACCCTTGCCGTTCCAGGTGATGGAGACGGCGGCGCCGAGCTTTTCGGCAAGGCGCGTCAGCTCGGCCGAGGCGTTCGCCGTGATCGCGCCGCCGCCGGCGACGATGACCGGACGTTCGGCGGCAAGAAGCACCTTCAGCGCCGCCTCGACGGCTTTGGGATCGGGATAGGCCACGCCGACCGGCAGGCGCTTGCCGAGCGGATGGATGGTGACATCCGCCGCCTCGACCTGGACGTCCATCGGGACCTCGACATGGACCGGACCCGGCCGGCCCGTCATGAGTTCGCTGAAGGCGCGGTGCATGATGCTTGGGAGGACCTGCACCGAATTGGCCTGCCAGGCGCGCTTCGTCACCTGTTCGGTGATGCGCGGGAAGGCATTGTCCTGCTGGCGCTCCAGTTCCTGCATCGTGCCGTGGCCGTGCATGTAGGTCTGGGGCGAGCCGGAGACGTAGAAGAGGGAGGTGGAATCGCAATAGGCGGTCGCAAGGCCGATGATGGTGTTGGCCGCGCCGGGACCGACCGAGGTGGAGCAGGCCATCGGCTTGCCGCAGGCGCGATAATAGCCGTCCGCCATGTGGACCGCGCTCTGCTCGTGCATCACCTGGATGAAGGGGATTTCAGAACCTTCCTGCAGGAAGGCATCGAACAGCGACCAGATGCCGTGGCCCGGCACGCCCGCCACATATTCGACGCCGTATTCCTTCAACGCTTTCGCGACGACTTGGCCACCTGTCAGTTTCATGTGATCGACCCTCTGAACTATCGTTGTCTTCCGAGCGGGAAGGGGACGCCTTCCAGCGATGGGCTTATTCTTCGGCCGGGCTGGGCCTGCCTGCAAGTTCGCAGCCATCGAAACACTGACGCGAGATGACGCACACCCAAAGCAGTTCTGCGTCATAGTTTCCCCCCGCATCCGCCGCATCGGCGCCGACCCGGCCAATTCGCGGCGGCCCGGAAGCATCCCGGCGGGGAATGGCAATCGATCCGGAAGAGCAGCACCCTTCGCAAAGTGACGCGTGAATCGCGTCGTCACGCGAATAAATTAATTCCGGCGCGCACTTCTTTCGCCGCATGCGCTATGGCTTTGTCGGGACACGGACACACAGAAGAGGCATCGCCGTGCAGAACCTGAGCAGAGACCTGGCTTTCGCAGACGACTTCATTTCGGCAAAGCTGGTCGAGAACGTGGTCGATTATGACGTGGCGGATGCCGTCGTGGTCAATATCAGCCCCTCGCCGATGGTGACGGGCGACGAGCATCCCGCCATCGTGCCGGCATGGAAATCCACCTGGCTGAAGGGCGGGCGCATCCGCTCGGCCGAGCGGGCGGCGATCATCAAGGTGGTCAACCCGACCAATCTCGGCGGCTGCATGTTCCGCGGCTGGGACTGGCTGGGCAACCGCATCCGCAGCTTTCCGCGCGACACGCCGCTCTATATCTCGGCGCAGGACGAGATCGGCACCGTCACGCTCGATCCGCGCGTCTTCACCAACGAGCGCGCGACCGCCGAAGCGCCGCAGGTCTTCACGCTGAAGCTCAATCTCTGGTGGTCGCCGGGCGATACCGACTGCTTCATCCACAACGAGCACCCGTTCCTGGAAACGCACACGCAGATCCACGGGCTCGGCCGCATGCAGAAGTTCAAGGCGCGCGACGCCGCCACGCTCTACGAGGACGTGGTGATGCCGATCGGCTATTCGCACGATCCCTTCTGCCGGGTGACCGGCGAGAACCAGTGGACCTATCCCTGGCACCGCTACTATGCGGACAGCGACAGCGTCTGGCTCGCCGTCGAACTTCACCCCTGACGCGGCGACGTCAGCTCATCTGGATCATGTCGGCGCCGTCGCCGAGATATTGCAGCGCCTCGCGCGGGATGCTCGGGTCGTTGCGGTCCAGCACCGTCAGTTCCTTGAGATGCTCGCGGCGCAAGAGTCCCGGACCCCGGTAGTGCAGCGCGACCTTCGTGGAATAGGGCTGGCGGAAGACGGTCGCGGCGATGCCGCTGGAAATACCGAACATGAAGCGCTTGGCGTTGCGCTTGACCTGCGCATAGACGCCGAAGGTCATCTCGTTCGACTGGATGCCCTCGAAATCCGCCGTGAAGAGGCGGTCGGCGACGGGGAAGCAGAAGCCGTAATATTTGAAGACATATTCCGTCTTCTTCGGGTCGTCGAAGCTCGGGAACCGTTCGACATAATAGTGCTGCAGGAATTCCCGGTTACGGTAGATGCAGAAGGCCGACCGCAGCACGAAACCCTTGTAGATCGAGGAGAACTGGTAGCGGTCGTAGACCCCGACGATGTCGTTGTGATCGGCATTGTTCTCGACGATCATGTCCGAGACGAAGCGCGAGAATTCCGGCAACTGGCGGGCGGTCGCCATCGCGTGGAAGAAGTTGCCCTCCACCAGCGTGCGGAATTCCTCCGGATCGGCAAAGAGCATCGTAACGCTGAGGCCGAAATAGTTGGCGATGATCCTCAGATTGGCGGGCGACGGCACATGGGCGCCCGACAGGTACTTGTTGAACTGCTGACGGTTGACATTGATCTTGCGGCAGACGGCCGCGACCGAGCCGTGCTGCTCGCAGAGCGTCCGGAGGTTTGCCGCCAATGCGGCCCCGTCTCTTCCCAGTTGATCCATTCTCACC
>CAMLOC010000041.1 GCA_946481465.1 uncultured Shinella sp.
CATCATCGGCCCGAACGGCGCCGGCAAGTCGACGCTGTTCAAGATGATCACCGGCCAGGAACAGCCCGACAGCGGCTCGATCCGCATCGGCGAGACCGTGCATCTCGGCTATGTCGACCAGAGCCGCGACGCGCTCGACGCCAACAAGACGGTCTGGGAGGAAATCTCCGGCGGCGCCGAGGTCATCAAGCTCGGCAAGTTCGACATGAATTCGCGGGCCTATTGCGGCGCCTTCAACTTCAAGGGCGGCGACCAGCAGCAGAAGGTCGGCAACCTCTCGGGCGGCCAGCGCAACCGCGTGCATCTTGCCAAGATGCTGAAGGCCGGCGGCAATGTTCTGCTGCTCGACGAACCGACCAACGACCTCGACACGGAAACGCTCGGTGCCCTCGAAAGCGCGCTCGAGAGCTTTGCCGGCTGCGCGATCATCATCAGCCACGATCGCATGTTCCTCGATCGTCTCGCGACGCACATCCTGGCCTTCGAGGGTGACGGCCATGTCGAATGGTTCGAAGGCAACTTCGAGGACTACGAAGAGGACAAGGTTCGCCGGCTCGGCCCCGATGCCCTCAACCCCGGCAGCCAGGCCTACAAGCGCCTGACGCGCTGACACGCAAGGCACCTTCGCACCCTTCGAGAAACCCCGGCTTGCCGGGGTTTTTCTTTGGGCCTGTTGGTGGGAAGATCGGCGACACGGATTTGCCCTTGCGCGACGCGGGTTAATCACATAAACATATCTTTATGTCTTGATTGGATAAGCCATGGGCGACATGCAGAAACTCGGACTGGACGACATCGTGGAGATCCTGAAGGCGGCGGGCGAACCGACGCGCCTTCGCCTTCTCGCGCTGCTTTCGCACGGCGACCTGACCGTGACGGACCTGACCGACATCCTCGGCCAGTCCCAGCCGCGCATCTCGCGCCACCTGAAGCTGCTCGCCGAGGCCGCGCTCGTCGATCGCTACCAGGAGGGCGCCTGGGCCTTCTTCCGGCTGAGCCAGGGGGGCGCGGCCGTCGCGCTTGTCCGCCGCCTGCTGGACGCCGCCGACCCGGCGGACGCGGTTTTCGCGCGCGACGACGAGCGGCTGCGGGTGCTCAAGAAGATCCGCGCCGACAAGGCGCAGGCCTATTTCAGCCGCAACGCCGCCGAATGGGATGCCGTGCGCCGCCTGCATGTCAGCGAGGCCGAGGTGGAGGCGAGGCTCGCCGAGATGATCGGCACGGAGCCGGTCGACGGCTTCCTCGATCTCGGCACGGGCACGGGGCGCATCCTGCAGCTTTTCGAAGGGCTCTACCAGCGCGGCGTCGGCGTCGATGCCAGCCGCGACATGCTGGCCGTCGCGCGCGCCAATCTCGACCGCGCCGGCATCACCAAGGCTTCGATCCGCCACGGCGACATCTTCAACCTGCCGCTGGAGCGCGACGAATTCGACGTGGTGACGATCCACCAGGTGCTGCATTTCCTCGACGAGCCGGAGGCGGCGGTGGCCGAGGCCGCGCGCATGCTCGCGCCCGGCGGGCGCCTTGCCATCATCGACCTCGCCCCGCACGCGCTGGAGCACCTGCGCGACGAGCACGCCCATATCCGCCTCGGCTTCTCGCA
This sequence comes from uncultured Shinella sp., assembly GCA_946481465.1. Next base: position 1,604 of record CAMLOC010000041.1, read on the forward strand.
CCAGACGCTTGCCGAATGGCTGGAGAAGGCGGGGCTCGCCATCGAGGAGATCGTCGATCTCAAGCCCGCGCATTCGGCCGCCGATGCGCTGACCGTCACCATCTGGCTAGCCCGCGACCAGCGCGAGCGGGCGGCCGACACCGTTGCCATCCGCAGGAGGAGTTGACATGAACCCGGCGACCGCCATTCCAGCCCGCAAGGACATCCACCTGTCTTTCGAATTCTTCCCGCCGAAATCGGCGGAGGCCGAAGGCCAGCTCTGGGAGACGGCCGCCGCGCTTTCGGCTTATGATCCGGGCTTCATGTCGGTGACCTACGGCGCCGGCGGCTCCACCAAGGCGCCGACGCTCGCCACCGTCCGCCGGCTTCTCGCCATGGGCCTGCCGGCGGCCTCGCACCTTACCTGCGTCGGCGCGACGAAAGAGGAGGTGCACGCCGTCGTCGCCGAGTTCCAGGCGGCGGGCGTCAGGCATTTCGTGGCGCTGCGCGGCGACCCGCCGGGCGGCGTCGGCACGGCCTACCGGCCGCATCCGGGCGGTTATGCCAATGCGGCCGAACTGACCGCCGGCCTGCGCAGCCTTGCCGATTTCGAGATTTCCGTCTCCGCCTATCCGGAGAAGCATCCGCAGAGCCCGGACGTCGCCGCCGATATCGACATGCTCAAGCGCAAGGTGGATGCCGGCGCGACGCGGGCGCTCACCCAGTTCTTCTTCGAGAACGACGATTTCGAGCGTTACCTGGAGCGCGTGCGCAAGGCCGGCATCACGATCCCGGTCGTGCCGGGCGTCCTGCCGGTGCACAACCTCTCCCAGGTGCAGAAGTTCGCCGGCCTGTGCGGGGCGTCCGTGCCCGGCTGGCTCGCCGAGCGGCTGGCGCCCTTCGACGACCGGCCGCAGGAGCGCGCCGCGGCGGCGATCGACCTTGCCGCCCGGCAGGTGGAGGATCTCATCGCCCGCGGCGTCGGCGAGTTCCACTTCTATACGATGAACCGCGCGACGCTGGTCTCGGCCGTCTGCGATCACGTCGGCTTTGCCCGCATCGCGCGCCGCGCGACGGGCGCGGCCGCCTGACCGGCCTCGCCCGGTAAAACCTGTGCCCGAAACGAAAATGCATGGCGCCGTCTCCGGGGCCATGCATCTTTCTCAAATAGGTTTCGGCAGGGTTTGTTGCTTTTGTCCCTGACCTCCCGGACTGCGCTTTGATCGCCTTCAGATGAAGATCATCGTTGCGATGAAGAGGAACGCGGCACTGATCATCAGAACATTCAAGGAATGTGTGAGTCCCATGGCTACCTCCTTGCGTTTACGGTGCGATATTACGACCGAAAAAAGCGTGTTGGAAAGGTGTTTTGTTGCTGCGTTGCAACATCAGCCCGTCGACGGGCCTTTATTCACAGCGCTAACCTGCTGAATTTCCTCCTTTATTGTGGATGTCACAAAAAAATCGCAATCCCTACCGGATGACGAATGCCGACATTGTTCATTTACCAATATGGCGCAAGTCGGGCGCGCAATCCGGCAGATTGCCGTGAAACGGCCGGCGGGGCGCTTTGTTCCCGGCTTTTTCAGGGCGCGCGGAGGCGGGCGAACAGCCGGCCGTCGAGCACGACGAGGCCGAGGAGAACCAGCGCCATGCCGAGCATGCCGAGCGGGGTCAGGCTCTCGCCGAGGAACAGCATGCCGGCGAGGATGGCGCTCGGCGGCACGAGCAGGGTGACGAGCGAGGTGTTGGTGGCGCCGGCGACCGCCATGATTCGGAAGAACAGGATGTAGCCGTAGGCCGTCGAGAGGAGCGCCAGCGCCAGCACCGCGAGGATGGCCGGAAGCGGGGGCAGGGCCAGCTGCCAGGGCGTGTCGAGGGCGAAGGAGACGGGCAGCATCAATAGGGTCGACGCGGTGAGCTGGCCGGCGGCGATGACGGGCGGGGCGCTGCCGCGGAAGCGCTTGCCGTAGGTTGCGGCAAGGCCGTAGGAGGCGGCCGCGAGCACCGGCAGCACGACTGCCCAGAGCGGCGGGCCGCCGTCATTGGTCGAAGCGGCGCCGGTGAAGGGGGCGAGCGCGCGCGGGCCGATCAGCACCGCGGTGCCGACAAGGCCGATCAGGCAGCCGGCGATCTTCTCCGACGAGAGCTTCTCGTCGAGCGTCAACCGGTTGGCGATGAGCACGGTGAAGATCGGCGTCGTCGCGTTGAGGATGGAGGCGAGCCCCGCGCCGATCTGCGTCTGGCCGAGGAAGATCAGCATGTGCGGCACGGCATTGTTGATGAGGCCGAGCAGCAGGAATTCGCGCCAGCGTGCCCGCAGCGTCGCATAGACGTCGAACCGGCCGGCAATATAGAGATGCAGCGCGAGGGCGGCGATGCCGACGCGCAGCAATACGAGCGTGGCCGGCGGCACATGGCCGACGGCGACGCGGGCGAAGAAGAACGAGCCGCCCCAGATCATGCCGAGCAGCGCGAGCAGGCCCCAGGTCCCGGCGCTCATGCGCGTTGCTGTCGCTCGCTGTTCCATTTTCTCTCTCCCGGGCATCCGCCGCCCGCCGGTGGTGCGCCAGCCGGCGCGGCAAAAGACGAAGCGGCGGCCCGGTTCCGACCGGGCCGCCGCTCTGGGTCTCTTCCTGCCTATAGCACCGCGGCGCGGCGGTGCCACCCGATTTCCGTCAGAGGGCGGAAAGCAGCGTCCGGGTCGCCCAGCCGTCGGCGGGCAGGCCGAGGCGCAGCTGCTCCTTCTGGATCGCGGCACGCGTGCCGGAGCCGAGGATGCCGTCGATCTTGCCGACGTCGTGGCCGAGGCCCTGCAGCTTGGTCTGCAACTGCTTCATGTCGTCCTCGGAAAGGCCTTCCTCCGGCGTGCCGCGCTCATAGGGCGGAGCGCCGGCAAGGCGGGTGGCGAAATAGGCGGCCGAGGTCGTGTAGATGAACGACTGGTTCCATTCGAGATAGATGTTGAAGTTCGGATAGGTGATGAAGGCCGGGCCCTTGCGGCCCTGCGGCAGCACCAGCGCGGCTTCGAGATTGCCGAAGGAGGTGTCGCCGTCGCGCGGCGTCACGCCGAGCGCGAACCAGTCGGCGGCCTTCATGCCCGGCTGCAGGCCGGACTTCTCGAAGGGCAGCATGTCGGGCACGGAGACCTCCTGGATCCAGGGCTGGCCCTTCACGAAGCCGAGATGCTGGATGAACTTGGCGGCCGTCAGGATGGCGTCCGGCGAGGACTGCTTGACGTTGACATGGTTGTCGCCGTCGCCGTCGATGCCGAATTCGATGATGTCCTTCGGCAGCATCTGCACCTGGCCGACTTCGCCGGCCCAGGCGCCCGTCGTGCCGTTCGGGTCGAGGTCGCCGTGGCCGACCATTTCGATGGCGGCGAGAAGCTGCGGACGGAAGAGTTCCGGCCGGCGGCAATCGTGCGAGAGCGTCACCAGCGCGTTGCGGGTGTTGAAATCGCCCTGCACGGCGCCGAAATCGGTCTCCATCGCCCAGAAGGCGGCGATGATCGGGCCCGGCACGCCGAATTCCTGTTCGGCGCGCTCGAAGACCGGGGCGAGGTCCTTCAGCTTCTTGCGGCCGATATCGAGGCGCGACTGGCTGACCGTGCGCTTGGAGAATTCGAGGAAGGTCTGGCGGAAGACGCCCTGGGCACGGTCGCGCGAGAGCACCTTCTGGTCGATGGCGGCGCCGGCGAGCGCCCGGTCGGCAACCTCGGCGGAAACGCCGCGCGTCAGCGCCTCGGCCTTCACGCCCTGGAGGAAGGCGTTGAAATCGCCGCCGCAGGCCGCCGTTGACTGGGCATGGGCGCTGCCGGCGAGAAGAAGGGCCGCAAGGCCCGCCGCAAATTTCGTCTTCAGGTTTAGCCGCATCTCGAATGCTCCTTGGTCCGTTGCTGGCCCGGCTGTCTCAGATGAATGTGACCGAAGCAAGAAGAAAAAGGCGGCCGTGCTGCGCCGCCACCCTTTTCACGCGATTGTGCCTTTCGGGCGACTTTGCCGCTCCGCCGGTCAGCGGGAAACCGTCTTGACCCAGCTGTTCCAGTTCTTCGCGGAGCCGGCGAAGACGTTGATGTCCGTATCGCCGGAAATGCCCGGCACGACGCCCGTCGAGGTGTACTGCCAGAAGGCCCATTTGCGCGTCGAATAGATGTTTTCCGGGTGTTCGGCCACCGCGCGCAGCCAGAAGGGGTAGCCCGCGAAATGGCCGACGAGATTGTCGCGGTGGAAGTCGACCGTCGTGTAGATGATCGGCCGCTTGCCGTAGTGCTTTTCGAGGCGGTCCATGAAGCGTTGCAGGGCCGTGCGCACCTCGTCCGCCGGCGGGCGGGTCCGGCAGGTCGGCGAGGCCGGGTTCCATTCGGCATCCAGCACGGGCGGAAGCTGCACGGCCTCCTTCGGCACGTTGGCGATGAACCAGTCGGCCTGCGCGTCGGCCGTCGAGCAGAAATAGTAGAAATGATAGGGCGCGTGCGCCACGCCCGCCGCCCGCGCGCCGCGCCAGTATTCGGCAAAGCGGCTGTCGAGGCGGTCGGTGCCCTCGGTCGCCTTCAGGAAGGCGAAGGAGACGCCGCCCTTCTTCACGGCCGGCCAGTCGATGTCGCCGTTCCACTTGGAAACGTCGATGCCGTGGATTTCGTGGCGGTGCGGGTTGCGCGTGCCGAAATCCTGCGGGTCCTTGTCGTCGAAACGCGGCGATACGGACGCGGTGGACACGAGGTCGTAGTCGGTGGTGGAACAGGACGAGGCGAGAAGGGCGAGGGGCATGAGAGCCAGAATGAGCCGACGCATGGAGGTCCCGTTGTTGCGCGTTTCCTAATCCTGCCTCGAACGGGGCGGGTCGTAAAGAGAGGACGCGCGAGACGGGGCGAAGACCACTCGCAGATTTCCGTAAAATTATGGTTAGCGGGCCGTTAAGCCGGACGGGCGAAGGCCCCTCTCCGCTCGGCGGGGGCAGGGGCCTTCGGCTGCGTCAGAACTTCATGCTGACGCCGAGCATGATCGAATGCGAATCGAGGTCGCCGCTGCGGCCGGCAGCATCGAAGATGTCGGAATCGCCGTAGTCGGTGTAGCGGTACTCGAGGCGGCCCGCCACCGTGTCGGTGAAGGCCTGCTCCACGCCCGCGCCGATCGTCCAGCCATGCGCGGTATCTTTCTCCTTCACGCCGGTGTCGCGGTTTTCGAGTTCCGCCCGGGTGAAGGCCCAGCCGCCCGTGCCGTAGACGAGCGTTCGGTCGAAGGCATAGCCGAGGCGCGCGCGCACCGAGCCGCCCCAGTTCGTCTCCGCCTCGTAGCGCGTGCCGCCGGAGGAGAAGCGCTCGTTGTTGAAGTCGTGCTTGATGTCGGCTTCAACGCCGTAGACCCAGCCGTTGTTGAAGAAATTGTAGCCGGCATAGGCGCCGAGCGCGAAATCGTCGAGGCCCTCGTCTATCGCGGGCGCCGGGCCGCCGGAACTGGCATTCGTCCAGGCGTAACCGGTGTTCACGCCGACATAGAAGCCGCCCCAGTCATAGACGCCGGCGGCCGTCTCGACGATCGGCGTTTCCACCGGCGGCTCGGCAATGGTCATGTCGGCGGCAAAGGCCGGGAGCGCACCGGCCGCGACGAGGATGCCCGCGGCACCGAAAATCATGGATTTCATCTGATGGTCCTTCCCACTCGGATACTCGCACGAAGCCCCACGCACGAATGACAACAGGGCTCGAACGCCCGACCGCCGCGATGGTTCCGAAGAAAAGGCGCCCCGTTGAATCTTGGGGGTGGATGCCAACCTCTCCTTAACACTCTGTCATTCTTTGTCCGCTAGAAACATCCGCGGGGCCGGCATCGGCCCGACACACCCTGTTGTCATGATAACAACGGTTTAGGGTTACATGATGTTGAAAACCTTGTTGCCGAGGATCGAGCAGCGCTATGCGCTGGCGGGATCGGTTTTCGGAGCCTTCCTGCCGACCCTCTGCCTTGCCGCCGGCCAGATCCTGCCCGCCGATATGCAGGCGAGCCCCTTCGGTTTTTCCGCTCCCCTCGCCACGGCGTTCGCGCTGATGCCCGTCGTCTTCGGCGCCGGCTTCTACCAGATCGGCCGCTCCAGGGCGCAGCTTGCCGCCGAGCGGTGCCTGCGTCGCAGGACGGAGCGCCGGCTGACGCGCGATGCCCATCACGACCGGCTGACGGGCCTTGCCAACCGGTTCCGCCTCGAGCGCGATATCCAGGCCATCGTCGACAACAGCCGGTCGGCGGAGCGGCCCGCCCTGCTGCTGCTCGATCTCGACCGCTTCAAGTTCGTCAACGACAGCCTCGGCCATGACGTGGGCGATGCGCTGCTGGCGGCGATTGCCGGGCGGCTGCGGCGCGCGCTGCGCGCGGCGGCGGGCGTCTACCGGCTCGGCGGCGACGAATTCGTCGTGACGATCGCCGGACGGCCTTCCGAGGGCAAGGTCGAGAATGTCTGCCGTACGATCTGCGGCCTCTTCGCCGAACCGTTCGATGTAAGGCGCCACCGGGTCGCCAGCGGCTGCAGCATCGGCGTGACCTTCCTGGAGACGGGCGACACGTCCATGTCCGAACCCCTCGCGCGGGCCGACCACGCGCTTTACGAGGCGAAGGCGATGCCCGGCAGCAGCTTCCGCTTCTTCGATGCGGCGCTGGCGGCAGAGGTTGAGGCCCGCGCGGCCGTCGAGCAGGACCTTGCGCGAGCGATCCACACCGACGAGTTCTTCCTCGAGTACCAGCCGATCGTCAACGTGGAGAGCGGCGCGGTGCGCGCCTTCGAGGCGCTGCTGCGCTGGCGGCATCCCGAGAAGGGACGGATCATGCCGGACCTGTTCCTTCCAGCGGCGAAAAGGACCGGCCTCATCCTGCCGCTCGGCGGCTGGGTCGTGCGCGAGGCCTGCCGCGAGGCGACGCGCTGGCCGGCGCCCGCGGGCGTCTCCATCAATGTCGTCGGCGAGCAGTTCAAGGACCGCGCCTTCGTCGACCATGTCAAGCAGTGCCTCAGGGAGACGGGGCTTGCGCCGGGGCGGCTGACGATCGAGGTGGCGGAATGGGTCTTCTCCGGCGATACGGCGGTGATCCGCGAAAGCCTTTCGGAGTTGCGCAGCCATGGTGTGCGCGTGGCGCTCGACGATTTCGGCATCGGCTTCTCCTCGATCAACACCTTGCGTGCCTTCCCGATCGACCAGTTGAAGATCGACCGGTCCGTAACGCGGGCCATGATGGAGAGCAGGCGGGACGCCGACCTCGTCGATATCATCCTGAAGCTCGGCCGGACGTTCCAGGTGACGACGACGGTGGAGGGCATCGAATCGGAGGGGCAGCTCGATTTCATCCGCCAGCGCGGCGCCTGCGAGGCGCAGGGCTACCTGATATCGGCGCCGATAGCTGGGCCCGAGGTGGCGCGTCTGCTTGCGCAAACCGACGACCGGCTTTCCGCATGACTGCGAAATGGCTTTCCATGACAGGCAAATCCTGATTGTCTCGGGGCACGAAGGAGAGGCCGGTATGAGACGATATTACAGGTTTGCCGCCTGGACGCTTTCCCTCCTTTCCCTCGTCGTGCTGGTGGGGGCAAGCTGGCTCATCGTATCGCCGCCCGCGCTGCTCAGCGTCGGCGCCGGCTATGCCGCAAAGATCGTCTGCTCCAGCGTGTTCGTTTCCGGCCGCGACCCGGCAGAGGTGCTGGCCGAGGACGTGCAGGCGCCCGGCCATCCGCTCCTCAGGCTCATGCGGCAGGATGTCGACCTTGCCGGCAAGACGGTGACGACGCGCCTCCTCGGCCTCTTTGCGCCGGGCTATGCCGTCTGGCACGAGGGATTCGGCTGCGCCGGCGTGCCGGACGGCGATTTCGAGGCCGCGCGGCAGGCGGTGTCCGATGTGGCCCTGCCGGAAATCCCGCCCGGCGATCCGGCCGTCGCCTGGCCCGAGGGCGAGGCGGTGAGCGAGGATGCGCGCGTCGCCGCCCTGCTCGAAGACCCGGCGCTCGCCGGTCCCGGCATGCGCGCGATCGTCGTCGTGCATGACGGGCGCATCGTCGCGGAGGCCTATGGGGAGGGCTTTTCCGAAAGGGTGCCGCTGCTCGGCTGGTCGATGACGAAGACGGTCAACGCGGCGCTGCTCGGCCGGCTGATGCTCGCCGGGGCGCTCGCGCCGGGCATGGACGATCTCTTCCCGGAATGGCGCGGCGACGCGCGCGCGAAAATCACGCTCGGCCAGCTTCTGGCCATGGAAAGCGGGCTGGCCTTCAACGAGAGCTATGGCAGCGTGACGGACGTCACGCGCATGTTGTTCCTTGAGCCGGATATGTCGCGCTTCGCGCTGTCGCGGCCGCTCGAGGCCAATCCGGGCGAGCGCTTCACCTATTCCAGCGGCACGGCCGTGATCCTGTCGCGCCTCTGGATGGGCGCGCTCGGCGGGCGGGCAGAGGCGCTGTCCTTCCCGGCGCGAGGGCTCTTCGCGCCGCTCGGCATGGCGAGCGCCGTGCTGGAGCCGGACGAGACCGGCATCTTCGCCGGTTCCTCCTACATGTACGCCACGGCGCGCGACTGGGCGCGTTTCGCGCTCTTCCTGCTGGAGGACGGGGTGTGGAAGGGCGAGCGGCTGCTACCGACCGGGTTCGTCGGGGCCATGGCGCTGCCGACCAAGGCATCCGATGGCGCCTACAGCCACATGCAGACCTGGGCGAAGGGGCCGGGCGAGACGAGCGATGCGGAATACGGCCTGCCGGACGAGGCGTTCTGGATCCTCGGCCATGACGGCCAGTCGGCGGCCGTCATCCCCTCGAAGAGGCTTGCGGTGATCCGGCTGGGGCTGACGCCGTCGAAACTCGGCTATCGGCCCCAGCCGCTGGTGAAGGGCGTCCTCGACATCCTGGACGCAGGCAGGAACGAGGCCGGTCAGGCGCCGACCTGAGCGATCCAGTCGTTGAGGTTGTAGGTGTTGGAGATGCGCGCGACCTTGCCGTCGCGGATCTCGAAGAAGGCGCCGGCGGGCAGCACATAGGTCTGGCCGTTGGCTTCCGGCAGGCCCTCGTCGGTGGCGAGGTACTGGCCGTTGACGGTGAATTCGGCCGCGCCGCGCGTGCCGTCGCCGTTCGACATGATCACCATGTCCGTCAGCGTCTCGCGGTAGCTGCGGTTCATGTGCGTCATGAAATCGCGGAAGGCATCCTTGCCGACCTGGCGGTCGCCCTGGTTGATGTCGTGGATGACGTCCTCGTGCAGGAGGTCGAAGAAGGCCTCCATGTCCTGCCTGTTGAAAGCGTCGTAATAGGCGCGGATCGTCTCTTTTGCCGGCATGTCATCCCTCATATCGTTGTCTTCCGGGCAAAGCCCGTCCGCCTTATAGCATTGTTCAAATTCTTGGGAACATTCACGCCATCATGCAGATCAAGATTGTCCATGGCACGGCGGTGACGCCGCATATCGCCGACCTCGCGCGCCTGCGCATTTCGGTCTTCCGCGCCTTCCCCTATCTCTACGAGGGCAGCGAGGACTACGAGGCCTCCTATCTTGCGACCTATGCGCAATCGCCCGAAAGCCTCTTCGTCTTGGCGCTGGACGGCGAGCGCATCGTCGGCGCCTCGACGGGCGTACCGATGACGGACGCCTCGCAGGTTTTCCGCGCGCCCTTCGTTGCCGCGGGCATCGATCCGGCGACGGTGTTCTATTTCGGCGAATCCGTGCTGCTTTCCGCCTATCGGGGCAGGGGGCTCGGCGTGCGGTTCTTCGAGGAGCGCGAAGCCTATGCCCGCCGCCTCGGCCGGTTCGACTGGTGCGCCTTCTGCGCCGTCGACCGCCCGGCGGATCACCCGCTGCGGCCGGCGGACTATGTTCCGCTCGATGATTTCTGGGGAAAGCGCGGCTATGAGCGGCGCGCGGACCTGCGCACCATGCTCGCCTGGCAGGATATCGGCGAGGCGGAGGAGACGGAAAAGCCGATGACGTTCTGGCTGAAGGCGGCGCGCTGAGCGGTCGCCGAGATCCTTACCTCAGGCCGGTCTCGTCGAGCAGGCCCTTGCGCTTGGCGTGGTAGTAATAGCCGGCGGCATAGAGACGCACGGCGCCGTCATTCTTGTCGTCGGCCACCATCCAGGCGCCGCGCAGATACTTTCCGGCATATTTGATGTTCGTCTCGGCGTCGAACAGGCCTTCGGCCGG
>CAMLOC010000042.1 GCA_946481465.1 uncultured Shinella sp.
GCGCGTTACGGCACCACGCTCGTCTGCGGCTTTGCGGCGGTTCACGGCATGCCGGTCGGGATCGTCGCCAACAACGGCGTGCTCTTCTCCGAGGCGGCGCTGAAGGGCGCGCATTTCATCGAGCTCTGCGGCCAGCGCTCCGTTCCGCTGGTGTTCCTGCAGAACATCACCGGCTTCATGGTGGGGCGGAAATACGAGGCGGACGGCATTGCCAAGCACGGCGCCAAGCTGGTGACGGCGGTGGCCACCGTCGGCGTGCCGAAGATCACCATGCTGATCGGCGGCTCCTATGGCGCCGGCAACTACGGCATGTGCGGCCGGGCCTATTCGCCGCGCTTCCTCTGGACCTGGCCGAACAGCCGCATTTCCGTCATGGGCGGCGAGCAGGCGGCCGGCGTGCTGGCGACCGTCCGGCGCGAGGGCATCGAGCGCACGGGCGGCAGCTGGAGCGCCGAGGAGGAGGCCGCCTTCAAGCAGCCGACCATCGACATGTTCGCCCGGCAGAGCCACCCGCTCTATGCCTCGGCGCGGCTCTGGGACGACGGCATCGTCGATCCGCGCAAGACGCGCGACGTCCTGGCGCTCTCGCTCTCGGCGGCGCTCAATGCGCCCGTCGAGCCCACCCGTTTCGGCGTCTTCAGGATGTAGAGGAGGCAATGTCATGAACCGCGAAACCATCAATGCCAGGAACGCACCCGCCCCGCGCGGCGGCTATTCGCAGGCCGTGAAGATCAAGGATTTCAAGACGCTGCTGTTCATCAGCGGCCAGATCCCCGTCTCGGACGACGACAAGGTGCCAGAGACGTTCGAGGACCAGGCGCGGCTCGTCTGGCGCAATATCGACGCGCAATTGAAGGCGGCGGGCATGTCTAGGGCGGACCTCGTCAAGGTGACGACCTATCTCTCCGATAGGCACCACGCGACAGCCAATCGCGAGATCCGCAGCGACTATCTCGGCGCTGTCGCCCCGGCGATGAGCGTCGTCATCTGCGCGATCTTCGATGACAAGTGGATGCTCGAGGTCGAGGCCATCGCCGCGCAGTAAGGCGCAGCCGCGCATGTTCCCGTTCCATTTTGCCGGAGGCAGGATGTTCAGAAAGATCCTCATCGCCAACCGCGGCGAAATCGCCTGCCGCGTCATCCGCACCGCTCGTCGCATGGGCATCGCGACGGTCGCCGTCTATTCCGATGCCGATCGGGACGCCCTGCATGTCGCAACGGCCGACGAGGCGATCCGCGTCGGGCCGGCGGAAGCCGCCAAAAGCTACCTGAACATCCCGGCCATCATCGAGGCCGCGAAGGCGAGCGGCGCGGAGGCGGTGCATCCCGGCTACGGCTTCCTCTCGGAGAATCCCGATTTCGTCGAGGCGGTGGAGGCGGCCGGCCTCGTCTTCATCGGCCCCTCGGCGAGCGCCATTCGCGCCATGGGGTTGAAGGATGCCGCCAAGGCACTGATGGAAAAGGCCGGCGTGCCGGTCGTGCCGGGCTATCACGGCGAACGGCAGGAGGCAGGCTTCCTTGCCGGCGAGGCGGAGGGTATCGGCTATCCGGTGCTGATCAAGGCCCGCGCCGGCGGCGGCGGCAAGGGCATGCGGCGGGTGGAGCGGCCCGCCGATTTTGCCGCCGCGCTCGAAAGCGCGCGACGCGAGGCGGAAAGCGCTTTCGGCGACGGCCGCGTTCTGGTCGAGAAATACATGGCCAAGCCCCGCCATATCGAAGTCCAGGTCTTCGGCGACGGGCACGGCAATGTCGTGCATCTCTTTGAGCGTGACTGCTCGCTCCAGCGCCGGCACCAGAAGGTCATCGAGGAGGCGCCCGCGCCCGGCATGACGGCGGAGATGCGGGCCGCGATGGGCGCGGCCGCGGTGCGCGCGGCGGCAGCCATCGGCTATAGCGGCGCCGGCACGGTGGAGTTCATCGCCGACGTTTCCGAGGGCCTGCGGCAGGACCGCTTCTACTTCATGGAAATGAATACCCGCCTGCAGGTCGAGCATCCGGTGACGGAGGCGATCACCGGCCTCGACCTCGTGGAATGGCAGCTGCGCGTCGCCGCCGGCGAGCCCTTGCCGAAGCGGCAGGAGGACCTTGTCATCGATGGCTGGGCCTTCGAGGCCCGGCTCTATGCGGAAAACCCGGCCCGCGATTTCCTGCCGGCGACCGGCCGCCTCACCGTCTTCGATGTGCCGGAGGGCGCCCGCGTTGATTCCGGCGTGCGCACCGGCGATACCATCACCCCCTACTACGACCCGATGATCGCCAAGGTCATCACCCACGGCCGTGACCGCGGGGAGGCCTTGGCACGGCTGGAATCGGCGCTGGAGGCCTGCCGTATCGGCGGGCTGACGACCAATGCCGGCTTCCTCGCCCGTCTCTGCCGCCTGCCGGCCTTCGCGGCGGGCGATGTCGATACGGGCCTGATCGGCCGGGCGGGCGCGGCGCTGCTGGTCGAGCCCGACGCTTCCGAGGAGGTTTTTGCGCTCGCCGCCCTATCCGCACTCGGCTTTCTCGACGCGCCGGCCGATCCGGATCCGTGGGGTCATGTCCGTGGCTTCCGCTTGTGGGGAAATGCGACCCAGACCGTCTTCCTCGACCATGGCGGCGTGGAACATGCCTTGCGTGTCACTACGCTTGGCAAGGATCGCTTCCGCATCGAGCGTGCCGGCATGGCAACGGATATGCGCGTGCAATCGGCGGATGGCAAGGCCGTCCGGGTCGATAGCGATGGCCGCATCCTGCCCGCGACGATCCATCGGGAGGGCGCCGATATCACCATCTTCTTCGTCGGCCACGGCCATTCCTTCGCGATCACGCAGGAGGCCGGACACCAGGGCGAGGCGGCGGCGGGCGGCGACCGGCTCTCGGCCCCCATGCCGGGGCTGGTGCGCATCGTCTCCGTCGCGCCGGGCACGCGCGTTACCCGCGGCGATGCGCTCGTCACCATGGAGGCGATGAAGATGGAACTGGTGCTGGCGGCCCCGCGCGACGGCGTGGTGGCCGCGGTGCCGGTCGCTGTCGGCGACCAGGTGGCCGAAGGGGCGCTGCTGCTCGCGCTGGAGCCGGAGGAGGCCGCATGACCCGGCGCGTCGAGATCGTCGAGATGGCCGCCCGCGACGGCCTGCAGAACGAGAAGGCGATCATCCCCGCCGCCGACAAGATCGCGCTGATCGATCGCCTGTCGGATTGCGGCTTCCGGCGCATCGAGGCGACGAGCTTCGTCAGCCCGAAATGGGTGCCGCAGCTTGCCGACGGGGCCGAGGTGATGGCCGGCATCGCACGAAGGCCCGGCGTTTCCTATGCGGCGCTGGTGCCCAACATGAAGGGTTACGAGGCGGCGCGGGCGGCGGGCGTCGATGAGGTCGCCGTCTTCCTCTCCGCCTCCGAAGGCTTTTCGCGGGCCAATCTCAACTGCTCGATCGCCGAGAGCATCGAGCGCGTCCGGCCGGTCGCCGAAGCGGCGAAGGCCGACGGCATTTTGCTGCGCGGCTATGTCAGCTGCGTCGTGCACTGCCCCTATGACGGCCCGGTCGCGCCCGCCGCCGTGGCGCGGGTGAGTGGGCAATTGCTGGCGCTCGGCTGCCATGAAGTGAGCCTCGGCGACACGATCGGCCGCGCCCGGCCGGCGGAGATCGCGGCCATGCTGGGGAGCGTGCTGGCCGTCGCCCCGCCGGAAAGGCTCGCCGGCCATTTCCACGATACGGGCGGGATGGCGCTCGACAATATCCGCGTCGCGCTCGATCATGGGCTCGCCGTCTTCGATGCCTCGGTCGGCGGGCTCGGCGGATGCCCCTATGCGCCGGGTGCGCGCGGCAATGTGGATACGGTGGCTGTCGTCGACATGCTGGCGGCGGAGGGGTTCGAGACGGGGCTCGACCGGGAGAAGCTGGCATCGGCCGCCGCCTTCGCGCGCCGGATCACCGGCAGGTCGCCTGACATTTTGCGCCCCTGAGGGGCGAGGAGGTGAAGCCATGAATTTCGAGACGATTTCCGTATCCGTCGACCGGCGCGGCGTGGCCGCGCTCACGCTGCGCCGCCATGCGCAGCACAATGCGCTGTCCGGCCTGATGATCCGTGAACTGACGGCCGTCGCCGGCCTTCTCGGCGAGGACCGGGCGGTGCGCCTCGTCGTGCTGACGGGGGAGGGGGAGAGCTTCTGCGCGGGCGGCGATCTCAACTGGATGAAGGAGCAGATCGCCGCCACGCGCGAGGAGCGCATCGTCGAGGCGCGCCGCCTCGCCCTGATGCTGAAGGCGCTGCGCGACCTGCCGAAACCGCTCGTCGCGCGGGTCAACGGCCAGGCCTATGGCGGCGGCGTCGGCCTTGTCAGCGTCTGCGATGCGGCAATCGCGGTGGAAGGCGCGCGCTTCGGCCTGACGGAAACCCGCCTCGGCCTCATCCCGGCGACGATCAGCCCCTATGTCGCCGCCCGCATCGGTCCCGCCGCCTTCCTGCGTCTTGCCACCTCTGCCCGCCTGTTCGACGCGCCGGCGGCGCGCGAAATTGGGCTCGTGAGCCGGGTCGTGGCGGCCGGTTCGCTGGACGAGGCGGTCGAGGCCGAGATCGCTCCCTATTTTTCGGCCTCGCCGGAGGCGGTCGCCGCGGCGAAGGCGCTTGCCCACGCGCTCGCCCCGCCGATCGACGACAAGGTCATCGAGATGACGCTGACGCGGCTTGCCGATACCTGGGAAACGCCGGAAGCGGCGGAAGGGATCGCGGCGTTTCTCGATAAGCGCAAGGCGGGGTGGGTGCTGGCGGATACGGCGAGGTAGTGTTCCGGTGACGTTGCGGCTCTGGTTTTGCCCCTGACCCTAGCCCTCTCCCCGCAAGCGGGGAGAGGGGACGTGCCCCACGAGCAGCTATTGCTTGAGGAAAACGGCGCGGCATATCCCCTTCGCCCCGCTTGCGGGGAGAAGGTGCCGGCAGGCGGATGAGGGGCAGTGCCCCGCTACTCGATGAACACCCTGACACTCGCCGCCCGCCCGGCGGCGTCGATGACGGTCAGCGTCGAGAAACCCACGCCCTCCGGCATCCATTGCGTCGTGCGCCGGCGCGAGGCGTCCGGCAGGACCTTGCCGTTGGCCAGCCAGCGGAAGGGTGCGCGCCCGCCCTGGAGCTTCAGCACGAGCGGCGAGATGGCCGCGCCCTCCGTTGCACCGAGTTCCACATGGGCGCCTTCCGGCGGATAGACGATCTCCGGCGCCGGTTCGCGCGTCGTCGTGGCGACGAGGCCGCTCGCCGTGGTCGAGAAGCGGCGCAGGCTTGCCGGAAGCTCGGATTGCGCAATGCGCACCGCGCCGGCCGGCGCCCGTGGCAGCGCGGTGATGGCGAGACCGGAGCGGGCGAAGGCCTCGAACAGGATGGGCGCGGCGGAGCCGTAGCCGGTCAGGCCCGGCACGGCGCCGTTGTCCGCCCGGCCGACCCAGACGCCCAGCACATGGCGGCCGTCATAGCCAACGGACCAGGCATCGCGATAGCCGTAGCTCGTGCCGGTCTTGTAGGCGATGCCGAGGCGGCGGCTGCCGACGGGCGGCGTGACGCCGGAGAGCGCATCGGAGACATGCCAGGTGGCGACGGGATCGAGCAGCGGATCGCCGGCCATCACCGCCGCATCGCGCACGATGCCGTCGCCGAGGCGTACCGGCATACCGCGATTGGCGAGCGCCGCATAGAGCTGGGTGAGGTCGTGCAGCGTGATGCCGACGCCGCCAAGGCCGATGGCAAGGCCGGGCGTTTCGCCCGGCGGCAGCTCGGGATGCACCTCGGCGCGGCGGAAGCGCACCATCAGCCGCGTCGGGCCGACCGCCTCCAGCAGGCGCACGGCGGGCACGTTCAGCGATAGCTGCAGCGCCTTGCGCACGCTGACGTCCCCCTGGTAGGTCATGTCGAAATTGTGCGGCCGATAGCCGGAGAAGTCGGCCGGCCGATCCTCGACAATGGTTTCCTGCGCCACCAGGCCTTCCTCGAAGGCGAGGCCGTAGATGAAGGGTTTCAGCGCCGAGCCGGGCGAGCGGCGGATGCGCGTCATGTCGATCCAGCCGGCTCGGCTGCCGTCGAAATAGTCCGCCGAGCCGACCTCGCCGAGGATCTCGCCGGTGCGGGCATCGGCCATCACCATGGCGATCGAGACCTTCGGGCCGAGCCGTTCGGCCGCCTCGCGCGCCACTGTCTCCAGCCCGTCCTGCACGGCGCGGTCGAGCGTCGTCTTGTGTTCGGTCGCCTTGGCGTCCTTGCGCAGCGCGAGCTCCGAAAGGTGCGCGGCATGGGCGGGAAGCTGGCGGCGGCGGCCGGGCACGGCCTCCATGCCGGCGCGCTCCGCCTCGCCCTCGCCGATGATCTCAGAAACCGCCATGCGGGTGAGCACGCGCTCGCGCGCCTTTTCCGCGGCGGCGCGGTGGCGGTCCGGCCGGCGCTTCTCGGGAAGCTGCGGCAGGGCGACGAGGAGGGCGGCTTCGGCGACGGAAAGACGCTTCGGCTCCTTGCCGAACCAGGCGAGGCTTGCCGCGCGCACGCCCTCCAGGTTGCCGCCATAGGGCGCGAGCGTCAGGTAGAGGTCGAGGATCTCGGCCTTGGAGAGGCGCCGTTCGAGTTGGACGGCGCGGGCTATCTGGCGCAGCTTGGCCAGCATCGAGCGGTTCTCGCGCGGCTCGATCAGCCGGGCGACCTGCATGGAGAGCGTGGAGGCGCCGGAGACGATACGGCCGTTCGTGACGAATTGTCCGGCGGCGCGCAGCAACGCCAGCGGATCCACGCCCGCATGCTCGTGGAACCGCCGGTCCTCATAGGCGACGAGCATGCGCAAGAATTGCGGATCGACATCGGCGGCCGTGGTCTTCAGCCGCCAGAAGCCGTCCGGCGTCGCGAAGGCGCGCAGCAGGCGGCCGTCCCGGTCCAGCACTTCCCTGGAGACGATATCCGCCACGTCGACCGGCGGCGGATAGGCCCGGTCGGCGTGATCGAGCCCCGCAGCGAGGGCGGCGACGAACGCCGCCCCGCCGAGGGAACCGATCAGGAGCTTGCGCCAGAGCGCCATCGGCCGCTCTCCTATTCGGCCTTGACGACCTGCATGCGGCCGGTCGCCGTGCGGGCGGAATATTGCGGACGGTACATATCCTCCACCTGCGCGGCCGGGTGGTCGTAGGTACCCGGCGTGACGGCGCGCACGACATAGGCGAGCGCCACCTCGCGATTGTCGCCCGTGCTGCGGTTGAAGGCGGCGACGAAGCGATCGTAGCGGAACTCCGTATGGGCCGGCTCGATCTCGCCGATCCAGTCGAAATTCGCCAGCTTCGCGCTGTCGACGAGGCTCGGATTGTCGATCTCGAAGCCGGCCGGCAGGAGGTCGGTGATGATGATGCGCGACGGCCAGCTATTGTGTTCCGTCACCTTCAGCACCACGACATAGCGCTCGTTCTGCGTCGCCTCGGAGACGTTCGCCTCCTCGCCGTCGAGCGTGTAGTAGCTGCGCTCGATGGCAAAGCCGTCGCCGCCGGCCGGCAGCGGATCGGCCGGCGCCGCGACCGTCGTCAGCATGGCCGAGACGGGCTCGCCGGAGCGGTTGGCGACCGTCAGCGGGTTCTCCATCAGCGCCTTGCCCGTCATCTGCGCGGCATAGCCGCCCGAATGCGCGGCACCGTTGATCTCCAATGCCAGGCCCTTGTCGGCATCCTTCACGGACCGGGCGGCGAGCAGCATCCAGGTCTGTTCCTGCGTGCTGGTCCAGCGCTTGTCTTCCCACTGCTTGGCGACGAGCTTGGTCAGGTCCGGAATGATGGTCGGAACCGGCCGGGCTTCGGCGGCCAGCGCCAGGATGGCGGCGCCGTCGCGCAGCGACGAACCGTAGTCGGTGCGCGAGAGGCTGGCGTTCAGCACGCTGTCGCGCGACAGGCCGAGCGCGTTGGAGAAGATCGTCATCGAGCGCTGGGCATCGCCGTAGAGCCCGAGCGCGGCGGCAAGATGCGCGCGGGAGAGCGGCGAGGAGAACTCCGAGAGCTTCGTGTCGGCATAGTAGCGCAGGTCGCTGATCGCGGCCTTGCGGTTGCGGGCGAGCACATAGAGCGCATAGGCGATCTCGTTGCCCTGGCTGGTGACGTTGACATCGTAGGAAAGCGCGTTCTGCAGGTTGGAAAGTGCCTGCACCATGGCCTGTTCCGGCACGTCGAACTTCTGCTCGCGGGCCCGCGTCAGGAAGTCCGTGACGAAGGCATCGAGCCACAGGTCGCCGTAGCCCGGCCCCCAGAGGCCGAAGCTGCCGGAGGAGGACTGGTTGGCCAGCACCCGGTAGATGGCATCCTGCACGCGCTTCTGCGTTTCCGTGTCCTCGGCAAGGCCGGACTGTTTGGAAAGCTCGCTGAGATAGAGCAGCGGCAGCGCGCGGCTGGTCGTCTGCTCCGTGCAGCCGTAAGGGTAGCGATCGAGCGCCATCAGGAGCGCCGGTATGTCGAAGGCCGCGGCGCGCGAAACGCTGAGGCTGACGGAGGCACCGGCAAGCTGGCTGTCGGCCAGAAGCTGGTCGTCGATCGTCAGGCTGCCATTGGCGGCGATCTCGATCGGCCGGCGCGTGGTGATCGGCATGGCGGCCGGGCGCACCGGCACATTGAGCGCCTGCTCCAGCGACAGGCCGGCGCCGTTCGAAAGCTTGACCGTCACGACGCCGTCGCCCGCCTCGCCGCCGATCAGCGGCAGGGTGAGCGCCGTCTTGCCGCCCGGCTCAAGCCGCAGCGTCCGGCCGGCGCCGGTCTGTTCGACCATCACGGACGCGTTGTGGGTGACCTCGACCGTGTAGTCGCCGGCGGGGGCATCGGTATTGGCGATATCGAGCCTCAGGTCGGCGCGGTCCCCGGGGGCGAGGAATTTCGGCAGGCTCGCGGTCACGACGACCGGGTCGCGTATGACGACGTCCTTCGACGCGCTGCCGACGCCGGTCTTCGTCCAGGCCACGGTCATGATGCGGGCCGTGCCGTTGAACTGCGGGATATCGAAGCTGACCTTCGCCTTGCCTTCGGCATCGAGCTTCACGGGACCGGCGAAGAAGGCGACGAGCTTCTCGGTCGGCGGGTTGCCGGAAAGCGCCCCTTCGCCGCCGTCGCCGCCGGTGCGCAGCCGCCCCGTCGCGCCGAGCGAGCCGTCGATCAGCCGGCCGTAGAGGTCGCGGATCTCCATGCCGAGCCGGCGCTGGCCGAAATACCAGCCGGCCGGATCAGGCGCTTCGTAGCGGGTGAGGTTGAGGATGCCGACATCGACGGCGGCGACCGTGACATAGGCCTCCTCGTTCGCGCCGGCGCCATTGATCGCAAGCGAGATATCGAGCGGCTGGCGCGGCAGCGTCTTTTCCGGCACGTCGAGCGCGACGTTGAGCTTGCGGTCGGCGGGGTCGACCTTCAGCCAGGTGATGCCGATGGCACGCATCGGCATGCGGCTTTCCTGGTCGGTGCCCGGGCGGAAGAGCGTCGCGGTGACGTAGGAGCCGGGGCCCCATTCCCTGGTGACCGGGATTTCCACCTCGCCGCCCTCGGCGCCGATGGCGGCGGTCTGTGTTGCGATCAGGCTTTCCGCGCCGACGGTGATCAGCACCTGGCCGGCATGGCGCGGCGAGATCTTCAGCTTGGCCGTGTCGCCGACCGCATAGTTCTCCTTGTCGAGCGAGATTTCCAGCGCGTCCGGCGTTTCCGTCGAGCTCGCGGCGACGTACCAGCCGGCGTCGAACTCGATGCTGGTCGCCGGGCCGTCCGGCTCGGCGCTCTCCACTTCCAGGCGATAACGGCCCCAGGTGACAGGCACCGAGATGCGCCCGCCATCCGCGCCGGCATCGACCGTGCCGTCGGCGATCTGCCTGGTCGAGAGCACCGGCTCGTAGCGCCACGAGCTGCCGTCGCGATACCATTGGTAGTTCCGCTCGACGGCGAGCAGCTTCCACGGCATGCCCTGCATCGCCTGCCGGGAGCCGTCCGGCGCCACGGCGACGACATGGAAGTTGGCAACGCTGTTTTCCGGAAGCTCGCCGGTGAATTCCGGCTTCACGCCGATCATCGCGCCGGCCGCCTTGACCGGCAGGGTGAGGTTGCGTTCGACGGCGCGGCCGCCCTCTTCCATCATGCGCAGCGTCACCTTCGCCTCGAGGCGCTGGGTGGTCGAGGGAAGGTCGGCGACGTTCACCTCGAAGGTCGCCCTGCCGTCGTCGTCGAGCACGTCGAGGTCGTCCAGCGAGGTGGTGCTCTCCTCGAGCGCCTCCTCGTCGGCGAGGCCGAAGACATAGCCGGGGAAGGCGGCGTCCTGGCGGGTCGGCTTCAGCGCGACGTCGCCCTCGATCTCAAGGCCGGCGCCCGGCGCGCCGTAGAGATAGCGGCCCTCGACGGAGACTTCGGCGGGAACGCCGGCCTCGATGGCCTTCGCCTCGCTCGTCATGTCGAATTCGATGCGGTCGGGCACGAAATCGTCGACGAGGAACTGCTTCTCGCCGATCGCCGTGCCCTTGGGGTCGGTGAAGATCTGCATCGTCCAGGTGCCGCGCATGCTGTTTTCCTGCAGCGGCAGGTCGACGGCATGGCCGCCGAGCGCGGCGCCGTCGCTGACGATGCGCCGGTCCTCCACGCCGTCCGGGCGGTTGAAGACGAAGGTGAGCGGCAGTTTCTCCACGGCGTTCGCTTCGATGTCGCGGGCGAGCGCCGTCGCGTGCACCGTCTCGCCGGCGCGATAGATGCCGCGCTCGGTCCAGGCGAGCACGTCGATGGCGCCCGGTGCCGGGCGGCCGGTGACGCCGCGGTCGGACAGGTCGAAGCCGGCGCGCGTCATGTCGAGGAAGACGAAGTCCGACGTGCCCTTCTTCGCGAGGATCACGGCGGGCGTGTTGGCGGCGGTGCCGCGCATCAGGCCGGCGGTGAAGGTCGCCCGGCCGTCCGCATCGGTCGTCGCGGTGCCCAGCACCTCGTTGTTCTTGGCGATCAGTTGGAGCTCGACGCCGTCGAGCGGGCCGGCGCTGTCGAGCGAGCGGGCGAAGACGTTGAGGCCGTCCGTGCCGGCATAGGTGGTGAGGCCGACATCCGAGACGACGAACCATTGCGTCGCCTTGGCGTCCCATTCGTTGGTGCGCCCGTTCGAGGCGGCGGCGGTCAGGACGTAGACGCCGGGCTTGCGCTCCGGCAGCGCCTCGTCGACCGGGAAGCTGGTGACGACGTCCTTGTTGAGGTCGCGGGCGATCTCGATCTGGCCCTGCCAGACCAGTTCACCATTGTCGTTCTCGATGCGGCTGGCGGAATAGCCGTCGAGCTGGGTGAGGAAGCGGCTTTCGGACAGCAGCCCGGCAATGGCGCGGTCGCCGACGCGGTAGAGCTTCAGGTCGGCGCTGTCGGTGTTGACGGAAACGATCGGGATACCGCGGCGCACGCTTCCCGGCAGCACGAAGCCGTCGCCGGTGAAGCGCACCATCGAGGCGCGGTCCTGCACGTAGATATCGAGGTCGACGGCCGCTTCCAGCGGCTCGTCGACGGCCGACGGCAGGCCGGGGCGAAAGGCGATCTTGTAGCGCTGGCCGTGGGTAAGGCCCTC
>CAMLOC010000043.1 GCA_946481465.1 uncultured Shinella sp.
GGCGAGATCACCGCCTTCGCCTTCCGTCCCTCGCAGGCCTCGCTCAACGGCGCGGTGCTCGACGTGAACGGCGGCAGCTACATGAGGTAAATTCCCATGCGTTTCAAGGACAAGGTCGTCATCGTCACCGGGGCTGCCGGCGGCATCGGAGGGGCGATCAGCGCCCGCTTCGCCGCCGAGGGCGCGGAGGTCGTCGTCACCGACATGAACGGCGAGGGCGCTGAGGCGACCGCCGCGCAGATCATCGCCGAAGGCGGCAGGGCGCGCGCCTTCGCCAGCGACATCTCGGCTGCCGAAGGTTGCCGGGCGATCGTCGAGAGCGTCATCGCCACCGAAGGGCGCATCGACGTCCTGTGCAACAATGCCGGCATCAACCGCCGCGGCAACCTGCTGGCGCTGACGCCGGAGGACTGGCGCCTCAGCTTCGCGGTCAATGTCGACGCGATGTTCCATCTCTGCCAGGCGGCGCTGCCGCATATGGTGGCGGCGGGCGGCGGCGCCATCGTCAACACCGCCTCGCAATGGGGCCTGCATCCGGCGCCCAACCACATCGCCTACAATGTCACGAAGGCGGCCGTGGCGAGCTTCACGCAGAACCTTGCCCGCGACTACGCGCCGGACAGGATCCGCGTCAACGCCGTCTGCCCGGGCGAGATCCACACGCCGATGCTGGAGGCCGGGGTGAAGCGTTCGGGCCGCACCATCGCCGATCTCGACAGGCTGGTGCCCTTCGGCCGCATCGGCAGGCCGGAGGAGGTCGCCGCCCTTGTTGCGTTCCTCGCCTCGAACGAGGCCGCGTTCATGTGCGGCTCGCTGGTGGAGATCACTGGGGCGCAGGCGGTCGCCTGAGGGCGGCCGTCAGGAATGGCTGCGCAGGAAGTTCTTCACGGTCTTCACCACGCCGGGATCGGAAACCGAATAGCCGGGCAGGGTGCCGATCGCGCGGCGATATTCCGGCCCGCTGATGATGTCGATCAGCCGCTTGGTGACGTTGGAGCGAAGCACCGGCTCGCGACAGACGAAGAAATAGTCTTCCGTGACGACGTGGATGAAGTCGAGATCGAACTGGACCGCCGCCGCCTCGACGCCGAAGCCGGCATCGGCCATGCCGCGGGCGACATGGGCGGCGACGGCCGCATGGGTCAGCTCCACGTTCTGGTAGCCGGTGATGACGCGGCCGTCGATCTTCTCCTGCGTCAGGAGATGTTCCAGGAGGGTGCGCGTGCCCGAGCCGTGATCGCGGTTGACGAAGGTGATGCGCGGATCGCGCAGCGCGTCGAGGCCGGTGATGGCCAGCGGGTTGCCGCGCTTGACCATCAGCCCCATGTCGCGCGTCACGAAGCCGATGATGCGGAACACGTCCGGATCGAGCCAGGCCTTGAAGGCCGCGGCGGCGCGGCGGCGCAGCGCATCGTGCGGCAGGTGGATGGCGGCGAGCTCGCATTCCTTCGCCATCAGGGAATCCAGCGAGGCCTGGTTGGTCATGTAGCGCAGGTCGACGCCGAGATCCGGCTCGTGCAGCAGGAATTCCCGCAGCTTCGCGATGGCGAAGCCGTGGCTGGCGTGGATGCGGATCGACGGCGGCACCCGCGGCAGGAGGCTCGCCAGCTCCATCTCCAGTTCCTGCGCGATATTGTGCAGCTGCGGGCCGAGGCGCGCCTTCAGGTGCTGCTCGGCCCATACCAGCTTGCCGCCGAGCGCGGTCAGCTGCGTGCCCTTGCCCCGGTGGCGCTCCACCAGCGGTTCGCCGAAGAAGGACGACCATTTGTCGACGAGGTTCCAGGCGTGCCGATAGGACATGCCGGCATTGACGGCGGCGGTCGCAAGCGTTCCCGATGCCTGGATCTCGCTCAAAAAGCTCAGCAGGACGCGCATCGAATGCGGGGAGCGATCGTTGGTGAAATGCCACGTCGGCTCGATGTTTATTCTTACCATTCGGGTATCACCCCGGCGCGATGGGACCTGACGGGTCTATCTGACAGGCTCCCGCGCCGGTCGTCAACCGGAACGCGGATGAAACCGGCGGTCGCGGCACGCCGCTCCGCCGGGAGGGCGGCCACGCGGAAAACCCTCGTGGCCGCCATGGCGCTACTGGAACAGCTTGGCTGCGTTGAGCAGCGTCTGCGAGATTCCCGCCAGCAGCGGGATGCCCACGAAGGCCCAGGCCAGGGCGATCACGAACGGGGGCGTCTTTCTGGTGTCGTCGCTCTGCATTGCGTGTCCTCCCTCAGGCTTTCGCGGTTTGCGAGGCGGCGGGCGACAGGCCGGCGCCGTCCGGTTCGCTCTTCATGTGATACCGCTGGTCGACGGCCTTTACGAAGAAGTTGCAGATGAAGCCGACGACCAGCAGCCCCGCCATGATGTACATGGTGACGTTGTAGGCCTGCGCGTTCGGAATGCCGTGGGTGATGTTGTATTCGCGGATGTAGTTGATGAGGACGGGGCCGACGATCCCGGCCGCCGACCAGGCGGTCAGGAGAATGCCGTGGATGGCCCCGACATAGCGCGTGCCGAACATGTCGCGCAGATAGGCCGGCACCGTCGAGAAGCCGCCGCCATACATGCTCACGATGATGAGGAAGCAGCAGACGAACAGGACCACATTGCCGGTTCCCCCGGCGAAGGGCACGGTGACGTAGAGGATGAAACCCAGTGTCATGTAGACGAAGTAGGTGTTGCGCCGGCCGATGAAGTCCGACAGCGAGGCCCAGCAGAAGCGGCCGCCCATGTTGAACACGCTCATCAGGCCGACGAGGCCGGCGGCGGCGATGGCGGTGATCTGGCCGGGGAACATCTCCTGGCTCATGGCCGAGGCCTGCCCCAAAACGCCGATGCCGGCGGTGGTGTTGAGGAACAGCACGCACCAGATCAGCCAGAACTGCGGCGTCTTGACCGCGTCGTAGACATAGACGTCGTTCTTGGTGATGAGCTTGGTGGGCGTGGCGGGGGCGACATAGCCTTCCGGCTTCCAGCCCGGGGCCGGGACGCGCACGATCACCGCCCCCACCATCATGAACACGAAGTAGCCGAGACCGAGCGTGATGAAGGTCCACAGCACGCCGACATCGCTTGTGGTCGCGAACCTGTTCATCAGCCAGACGGAGAGCGGCGAGGCGATCATCGCGCCGCCGCCGAAGCCCATGATGGCCATGCCCGTCGCCATGCCGGGACGGTCGGGGAACCATTTCATCAGCGTGGAGACCGGCGAGATATAGCCGATGCCGAGGGCGCAGCCGCCGATCACGCCATAGCCGAGATAGATGATCCACAGATTGTGGACATGGACGCCGAAGGCGGAGATGAGGAAGCCGGCCGCCCAGCAGCAGCCCGCGGTGAACATCGCCTTGCGCGGGCCGCCCTCCTCGACCCAGCGGCCGAACACCGCGGCCGAAATGCCGAGGAACACCATCGCGATCGAGAAGATCCAGCCGAGGTCGGTCAGCTTCCAGTCGTCGGGCGTCGATTCCGTGATGCCGAGCAGCTTGGTCATCGGCAGGTTGAAGACGCTGAACGCATAGGCCTGGCCGATGCACAGATGGACGCAAAGGGCCGCCGGCGGCACCATCCATCGGCTGTAGCCGGGCTTGGCTATGGTGTGCTTCCGGTCCAGGAACGGAAGCAGCGATCCCGAACCGGGACCGGCAGTGTTGGTGTTGGTCATGAGGTTCCCTCCTCCTAAGACTTGCTCTCAGTTGTTGTTCTGGTGGTCTGTCCCGGCGCGGCGGTTCACACCGCGCTCATGCCGTTGCCGCTGCCGTCCTTTCCGCGGCGATCGCCTCCACTGCCTTGCGGGCGGCGGGCGCAAGCCCCTCGCCGCCTGCCTCGATATGGGCGCAGATCCGTTCGATCATGCGCGGCTCCCAGAATTTGCGCAGGTGGTCGGCCACGTCGCTCGCCACCCTGTCCTTGCTCTGGGTGGCGAAGAACTGCTCGATCTGGTTGGCCATGGTGATGAGCTTGTCGGGGTCCATCGATCCTTCCTCCTCCTGCTATTCCGCGGCCTCGGAGGGCGCCACCCTCCGGCTTTTCTCCGAGAAGGCGCTGTACTCCTCCTGCCACTCGGACCGCCCGTTGGAGAGCGAGACCTGCACCGCCGTGCACTTGTATTCCGGACAGTTCGTCGCCCAGTCCGAGGCGTCGGTGGTCACGACGTTCGCCTGGGTATCGGGGTGATGGAACGTCGTGTAGACGACGCCCGGCGCGACGCGGTCGGTGACGAGGGCGCGAAGGGTCGTGTCGCCGGCGCGGCTTCCCAGCTTCACCCATGTCCCCGTCGCGATGCCGCGCTCCTCCGCGTCGTGCGGGTGGATTTCGAGCAGGTCCTCGTCGTGCCAGACCACGTTGCCGGTGCGGCGCGTCTGCGCGCCGACATTGTACTGGCTGAGGATACGGCCGGTTGTGAGCAGCAGGGGAAAGCGCGGGCCGACGCGCTCGTTGCTGGCGAAATACTCCGTCACCATGAAGTTGCCCTTGCCGCGGACGAAGTCGCCGACATGCATCACCGGCGTGCCGTTCGGCGCCTTCTCGTTGCAGGGCCACTGGATCGAGCCCATCTCCTCCAGCCTTGCGAAGCTGACGCCGGCGAAGGTCGGGGTCAGCCGGGCGATCTCGTCCATGATCTGCGCGGGATGGTCGTAGTGCATCGGGTAGCCGAGCGCGTTGCTGAGCGCCACCGTGACCTCCCAGTCCGCCATGCCGGCCCTGGGTTCGATCACCTTGCGAATGAGCTGGATGCGCCGCTCCGCATTGATGAAGGTGCCGTCCTTTTCGAGGAAGGTGGCGCCGGGCAGGAAGACATGCGCATAGTTCGCCGTCTCGTTGAGGAACAGGTCCTGGATGACGACGCATTCCATCGCTTCCAGCCCCGCCGCGACGTGCCGCGCGTCGGGATCGGACTGCATGATGTCCTCGCCCTGGACGTAGAGGCCCATGAAGGTGCCGTCGACGGCCGCGTCCATCATGTTGTTGACGCGCAGGCCCGGCTCCTTGGCCAGCGGCGTGTTCCAGTCGACCTCGAACATCCGGCGCACGCCCTCGTCGGCGACGTGGCGATAGCCGGAGAATTCATGCGGGAACGAGCCCATGTCGCAGGAGCCCTGCACGTTGTTCTGGCCGCGCAGCGGATTGACGCCGACGCCCGAGCGGCCGACATTACCGGTCGCCATGGCGAGGTTGGCGATGGCCATCACCGCGGTCGAGCCCTGGCTGTGCTCGGTGACGCCGAGGCCGTAATAGATCGCCGCGTTGCCGCCGGTGGCGTAGAGCCGCGCGGCGCCGCGGATGTCGTCGGCGGCAACGCCCGTGACGGCCGCCATCTCCTCCGGGCTGTAGCGCGGCTGGGAGACGAACTCCGCCCAGTCCTGGAAGGCCGCCCAGTCGCAGCGCTCGCGCACGAAGGTCTCGTCGATCAGGCCCTCGGTCACGATGACATGGGCGAGCGCGTTGAGGATGGCGACATTGGTGCCCGGCAGCGTCGGCAGGTGATAGGCCGCCTCGATATGTGGCGAGCGGACGAGGTTGGTGCGCCGCGGGTCGATGACGATCAGCCTGGCGCCCTGGCGCAGGCGCTGCTTCATGCGCGAGGCGAAGACCGGATGGGCGTCCGACGGGTTGGCGCCGATCACCAGCATCACGTCGGTCTCTTCGACGGAATCGAAGTCCTGCGTGCCGGCCGAGGTGCCGAAGGTCTTGCCGAGCCCGTAGCCGGTCGGCGAATGACAGACGCGCGCGCAGGTGTCGACATTGTTGTTGCCGAAGCCGGCGCGCACCAGCTTCTGCACGAGGAACGTCTCCTCGTCCGTACAGCGCGACGAGGTCAGCGCGCCGACGGAGCGCGTGCCGTATTTCGCCTGGATGCGCTTGAACTCGGCGGCGGCGTGGCTTATCGCCTCCTCCCAGCTCACCTCGCGCCAGGGATCGGTGATCCGCGCGCGGATCATGGGGTTGAGGATGCGGTCGCGGTGGTTGGTGTAGCCCCAGGCGAAACGGCCCTTGACACAGGAATGGCCGTGATTGGCCTGCCCGTCCTTCCAGGGGACCATGCGCACGACCTCGTCGCCCTTCATCTCCACCTTGAAGGAGCAGCCGACGCCGCAATAGGCGCAGGTGGTGATCTGCGACCATTCGGGCTTGCCCATGTCCAGCACGGTCTTCTCACGCAGCGAGCCGGTCGGGCAGGCCTGCACGCAGGCCCCGCACGACACGCAGTCGGATTCGAGGAAGGATTGATCGCTGCCGGCGGCCATCAGCGAGCCGAAGCCGCGGCCCGTGATGGTAAGCGCGAAGGTGCCCTGCACGTCCTCGCAGGCCCGCACGCAGCGCGAGCAGACGATGCACTGCGCCGGGTCGTAGGTGAAATAAGGGTTGGACTGGTCGATGCCGGTGTCGCGGTGCTTGACCGCGTCGAAGCCGTAGCGCACCTCTTCCAGGCTCACGGCGGCGGCCACCTCCAGAAGGTCGCCGCCGCGCTCGCCGTCCGGTTCGAGCGAGGTCACCGGATGGTCGGAGACGTAGAGTTCCATCACGCCCTTGCGCAGGCGGTCGAGGCGCTCGGAGCGCGTGACGACCGTCATGCCTTCCGCAACCGGCGTGGTGCAGGAGGCGGGCGTCCCGGCGCGGCCCTCGATCTCGACGAGACAGATGCGGCACGAGCCGAACGCGTCGAGCATGTCGGTGGCGCACAGCTTGGGGATCTCGGTGCCGATCTCCATCGCCGCGCGCATGATCGAGGTGCCGGCGGCGACGGTCGCCGTGCGCCCGTCAATGGTCAGCGTCACCATGTCCGCCGCCTTCGAGGCCGGCGTGCCGTAGTCGGTTTCCTCGATCAGCCCGCGGGCCTCTTGTCCCTTTGCCATCGCATGCTCCTTTATTCGGCCGCCTGGCGGGCGGGCGGCGTTATGCCGAAATCCTCGGGGAAATGCGTCAGCGCGCTCATCACCGGATAGGGCGTGAAGCCTCCGAGCGCACAGAGCGAGCCGAACTTCATGGTTTCGCACAGGTCCTTGAGCAGCTCGATATTGGCAAGGCGCTCCTCGTTCCGGATGATCCGGTCGACCACGTCGACGCCGCGGGTCGAGCCGACCCGGCAAGGCGTGCACTTGCCGCAGGATTCCACGGCGCAGAATTCCATGGCGAAGCGCGCCTGGCGCGCCATGTCCACGGTGTCGTCGAACACCACGATGCCGCCATGGCCGATCAGGCCGTCATTGGCGGCGAAGGCCTCGTAGTCGAAGGGCGTGTCGAACAATTCGCACGGGAAATAGGCGCCGAGCGGCCCGCCTACCTGGACGGCGCGCACCGGCCGGCCGCTCGCCGTGCCGCCGCCGATCTCCTCCACCAGTTCGCCGAGCGTGACGCCGAAGGCCGCCTCGAACAGGCCGGCATGGCGGATATTGCCTGCAAGCTGGATCGGCATCGTGCCGCGCGAGCGGCCCATGCCGAGGTCGCGGTAGGCGGCCGCGCCCCTGTCGAGGATGACGGGCACGGAGGCGAGCGACAGCACGTTGTTGATGACGGTCGGCCGGCCGAACAGCCCCTTGTGGGCGGGCAGCGGCGGCTTGGCGCGCACGACGCCGCGCCGGCCCTCCAGGCTGTCGAGCAGCGCCGTCTCCTCGCCGCAGACATAGGCGCCGGCGCCGACGCGCACCTCCATGTCGAACGCGTGGGGGGAGCCCGCGACGGACGCCCCGAGCATGCGACATCGCCGCGCCGCGGCGATCGCCGCCTCCATGGCCGCGATGGCGTGCGGATATTCGGAGCGGATGTAGATGTAGCCCCGGGTGGCGCCGGTGGCGATGCCGGCGATCGTCATGCCCTCGATCAGCACGAAGGGATCGCCTTCCATGATCATGCGGTCGGCGAAGGTGCCGCTGTCGCCCTCGTCGGCGTTGCAGACGATGTATTTCTGCGGGGCCGCCGCCTTGGCCACCGTGTCCCACTTGATGCCGGTGGGGAAACCCGCCCCGCCGCGCCCGCGTAGGCCCGATTCGGTGACCGCGGCGACGATGGCCGCCGGGCCGATCTCCAGCGCGCGGGCAAGGCCGCGATAGCCGCCATGGGCGCGATAGTCCTCGACCGATTTGGGATCGACGATGCCGCACCGGGCAAAGGTGAGCCGCGTCTGCCGCTTGAGGAAGGGGATCTCCTGCGGATCGCCGAGCCGGAGCGGATGGGCGGCCCGGTCCACCATGGCGTCGAGCACGCCGGCCGCGTCCGCCGGTGTGACAGGCCCGTAGGCGATGCGGCCGTCCGGCCCCGCCGCCTCGACCATCGGCTCCAGCCAGTGCAGGCCGCGTGAGCCGGTGCGGACGATCTCGACGGCGATGCCGCGCGCCGCCGCCTGCCCAAGCAGGGCCTCCGCGATGCGGTCGGCATCCAGCGCCACCGCCACGGCATCACAGGGAACGAACAGCCGCAGGCTCATCGTGCGGCCTCCGTCAGGAGGGCGTCGAGCTTGGCCTCGTCGAG
Source organism: uncultured Shinella sp. (assembly GCA_946481465.1). The sequence continues at coordinate 8,467 of CAMLOC010000043.1, forward strand.
CCGCGCGGTGATCCGTCCGTCGAGCATGGCGGACGGCGCGGCGGAACAGAGCCCGAGACAGTAGACGGGTTCGAGGCCGACGCGCCCGTCCGCGGTGGCCTCGCCGAAGTCGACGCCGAGCCGGGCCTTGGCCCGTGCCGCGAGCCGGTCGCCGCCCACCGACTGGCAGGCCTCGGCGCGACAGAGCTTCAGCGTGTGGGCGGGCGGCGGCGATTGGCGGAAATCGTGGTAGAAGGTGACGACGCCGTGCACCTCGGCGCGCGAGATGTTCAGGGCCTCGGCGATCAGCGTCTCCGCCGCGCGGTCGATATAGCCGAAGGTTTCCTGCAGCGCGTGCAGGATGGGCAGCAGCGCGCCCGGCGCGCCTTTCGCGTCATCGATGAGATCGCGTGCGACCGCATCGTTCCACAGGCTCCACTTGCTCACGACATCTCCTCCCGACGCGTTGACAAACTGGGTTCCGCGCCAAGGAGCGGAACGGTTTGATTGTCGTCAAAAGGGTGGAGCTGTTGAATATGAAATTATGTCCGCATGAGAATATGAAGTGGAATGCCACTATGCCGAAGGGCGCCGCCCCGCGCGGCCGCCCCCTTGAAACCCCGGCCTGCAATGGGTATCCGACGCCAGTGATCCGCAACAGGAACGGCAGGTTGAACAGCATGGTCCCCGACTTTCTCGTAACCCATTCCGGCGGCTTCCATGCCGATGAACTCCTGTCGAGCGTGATCCTGACGCGCCTGTTCCCCGATGCCCGCCTCGTGCGCAGCCGCGCGCTGGAATGGATCACGCCCGGGCCGGACAGGATCGTCTATGACGTCGGCGGGGCCTTCGATCCTTCCGCCGGGATCTTCGACCATCACCAGCGCGGCGCGCCGCTGCGCGACGACGGCAGGCCGTTCAGCTCCTTCGGGCTGGTCTGGCGGCAGTTCGGGCGGGATTTCCTGAAAGCCCTCGACGTTCCCGCTGCCGATGTCGACGCCCTCCATGCCGCGTTCGACCTCGATTTCGTGCTGCCGGTCGACCTGATGGACAACGGCGCCCTGGAGCCCTCGGCCGCCGGGGCGCTTGCCAAGCTGACGCTGCCCGTCCTCCTGGAAACGCTGAAGCCGGTCTTCGACGACAGGACGCCGGAGGCCGACGACCGGGCGTTCCACGCGGCGCTCTCCATTGCGCGCAGCCTCGTGGAGGCGACGGTGGGGCAGGGCGCCGCCAAGTTGCGCGCGGAGGCGATCGTGCTGCGGGCGATCGCGGCGGCCGGCGAGGGCCGGGTGCTGGAGCTTCCCATGGGCATGCCGTTCCGGCCCGCCATCGTGAAGGCAGGCGCCGACCATCTCCTGTTCGTCGTCCATCCGCGGGAAACCGACTGGTGCCTGACGGGGATACGCCGCTCGGGCGACGGGTTCGCGCTGCGCGCCGACCTGCCGGCGGCCTGGGCGGGGCTGACCGGCGATGACCTTGCGACGGCCTGCGGCGTGGCCGGCGCAACCTTCTGCCACAACGGCCGCTTCATCGCCGCGGCACGGACGCGGGAGGCCGCGCTCGAAATGGCGGAGATCGCGGTCGCGCAGGCGCTCGCTTGACGCAATTCCAGCGCTTTCGCGCTTCGAAGAGCAGCGCAAGTGCCCTGGATTCTTGTTTTTGCCGCATGATCCGACACCGAAGCGATCTCGCTTCGGCTGGAAATGCCCTAGCTGTTGTTGCTCAGGCGCTGACCGGTCGTCGTGTCGAAGAAATGCAGCCGCGCAGTATCCGGTTGGATGTGAACGGTTTCGCCGGGACGGATTTGCAGGCGGTCTCGACCGAGATAGGTGAGTTTCCGGCCCGCCATGTCGAGAAGGAGCAGCGTCTCGGAGCCGGTCTGCTCGACGACCACGACGGTCGCGGCCGTGCCCGCCGGATCGAGCACGAGATGTTCCGGGCGGATGCCGAGTGCGGCCTGGGGCGTGTCGGCAGTCGCGTTCGCTGCGACGGACAGGCCGCCAGCGGTGATGAATTGCCCCTTTTCGATGCGCCCCTCTATGAAATTCATCGCCGGCGAGCCGATGAACCCGGCGACGAACATGTTGGCGGGATGGTCGTAGAGTTCGAGCGGCGATCCCACCTGTTCGACGATGCCGGCCCGCATGACGACGATCTTGTCGGCCATGGTCATCGCCTCGACCTGGTCGTGGGTGACATAGACCGTCGTGGTGCCAAGGCGCTGGTGCAGCGCCTTGATTTCCGCACGCATCTGCACCCGTAACTTCGCATCGAGGTTGGACAGCGGCTCGTCGAACAGGAAGACGCGCGGGTTTCGCACGATGGCGCGGCCCATCGCGACGCGCTGGCGCTGGCCGCCGGAGAGCTGGCGCGGCAGGCGGTCGAGCAGGGCCGAGAGGTCGAGGATCTCCGCGGCGGCGGCCACGCGCCTGTCGATCTCCTCCTTCGGCTTGCCGGCGAGCTTCAGCGAGAATCCCATGTTCTTTGCGACCGTCATATGCGGGTAGAGCGCATAGTTCTGGAAGACCATGGCGACATCGCGCTGCTTCGGCGGGATATCGTTGACGACGCGCGCGCCGATGCGGATCTCGCCGCCGGAAATGCCCTCCAGCCCGGCGATCATGCGCAAGAGCGTGGACTTGCCGCAGCCGGACGGGCCGACCAGCGCGACGAATTCGCCGTCCTCGACCTCCACGTCGACGCCGCGCAGGACCTCCACCGCACCGTAGGATTTGCGGGCTTCCCGGATCTGGACGTCAGCCATGGTCTTCTCCTGAAACGGTGTC
>CAMLOC010000044.1 GCA_946481465.1 uncultured Shinella sp.
CGTACCGAAACACGTCTTACGAATGCCGGCAACCGGATGCTTGAACATCCGAAACTCTTTCTCTACCGCATCAATACGCTCGGGAAGTGAACTTTTTGCCAATCTCCGGCAATTTCCCGACAGTACGGTTGCGAACAAGGTTTGGTCGTCACCGCAGCATCACAATGGGCGCAAGAACCTTCTGGCCGAAGGTAGAAGAGTTACAACTGTAACTCCGGCCTCCCCTGCAGGAGAGGCTGCCCGTAGTGTGGGCAGCCTCCTTTGCCGTCAGGGATCGTCTTGAGACTGGCCCTCGTTCTTTCCAGCCCGGAACTCCCGCACGAGATCCGGAAGCCGTTCCATGAGCCAGGCAGAAAGCCCGGGAATGCGTTTTTCCGGAAGGATGAGGGTCGTTGCGTTCGCCGATCGTTTGGCGACGACCACGCTGCCGTCGTCCAGTGACACTTCGCTCAAGCCCGGCTCCGGCCGCGCGCCGTCGTCGAGTGCTTCCAGCACAAGGGCGAAACGCTGGTTGCTGTCGGCCGCGGCCCAGGCGTCCTTCGATGAAAGGGCTTCGATCGTCTCGTGTTGCGTCCGCGTCAAGGACCGGCCGCGAATGAGTGAACCGAGCTTTTCCCACTTCGGACGGCCGACAGAAGGGGCCGTGCCGATCCGCCGGATGAGATCCTCGGGCAGGGCGGCGGCCGCATTGGTCAGGAAGGAAATATAGGCAACGTTCTTCTGCTCCTTGCGGCCGAGCGCTTCGGAGATCGTTTCGCGGCTGTACCCCCGCTCCTTGAGCTTCAGCGCGAAGAGTGCCTGTTCGATGAAGGACAGGTTCAACCGCGCAGCGTTCTCGATCCCTTGCGAGATGATCAACTCTTCGTCGGACAGGTCCTTGACGACCGCCTTGATGGGGCGCTTGAGGATCTGGCATGCGCGCAAACGCCGATGCCCATAGGCGGCCTGGTAGTGGCCCGGACGACCCGGCAGGGGCCGCACCAGGATCGGAAGCTTCTGCCCCGCCTCGCGGATCCCCTCGACGAAGGCGTCAAACGCCCGGTCGCCCTCGATATCGAGGCGGTCGCTGATGAACGAGGGAACGACGTTGTCCGGATCGATCTCGACGATCGATTCCGCCGAGAGAAGCTGGTCGTGAAGCCGCCTGTTCTCGTCCTCGATCGAGACGAACGCCCTGTCCATCGATTTGACGGCCACCGAGCCGACGCGCCGCTTCTCCGCGTCTGCCGGCGACGGTGTCACCGCCTTGGCGAGATCGTCGGCATTGACGTTCGCAAACAGGCTCTTCATCCGCTGGTTCCGGTCGCGTGGATTGGCCATCACCGACCCCATACCTGCTTGATGTGGCGGAAGATGTCGCCGTTGACGGCATCGACGGATTCCAGCGCGCGGTTGAGCGTGTCGCGGCCGACGCTTCCCCGGCTCATCTCATAGAGGCTTTTCTTCTCGAGGCCCGCGCTGGCGATCGCCGTGGTCTCGACCACCACCGGTGCCAGCACGTCATCCCGGAACAGCGAGCGCAGCAGCGTCACGACATTGACCTGCGGGCCGTCGTTCGGGTTGTGGCGGGTGATCACATAGCGGATGAAATCATGCTGCAGGACCCCGCCCCGCTCTTCGATGACGTGCATGAGGTCGCTCATCATGGCGAGGAACTGGTTCATGCTGGCCACGTCGATCATTGCCGGGTGAATGGTGATCAGCAGCCCGGTAGCGGCGCAGAGCGCGCCCAGCGTCAGGTAGCCGAGCTGCGGCGGCGCATCGATCAGAACGACGTCGTAGTCGGCCTCCACCTCCCGAATGACGGCGCCGAGGCGCCGGAAGAAGATCCCGTCGCCGCGCCCATGACCCTCGGCGATCGCCTGGGGGGTCTCGTGCTCGTACTCCATGAGTTCGAGATTGGCAGGGATCAGGTCGATGCCGGAAAAATAGGTCTTGCGGATGATCTCCCGAATGGGGCGGCGCTGGCCGTCATAGCGGATCGCCGCATAGATGGTCTCGTTCTCGTCGACGTCGAATTCCGGCTGGTAGCCGAACATTGCGGACATCGACGCCTGGGGGTCGAGGTCGAGCGCGAGCACGCGCAAGCCGGCTATTGCGAGATAGTGCGCGAGATGGACGGTCGTGGTCGTCTTTGCCGACCCACCCTTGAAGTTCGCGACGGCGATGACCTGCAGCTTGTCCGAACCGCGCCGGCGCGGCAGGAAATCGAGCGCCTCCTGGGGGCGTTTCCGTGCCAGATGCTCGCGCATCTCGTTGATCTGGTCGAGCGTATAGGCGCGACGACCATTGTCGTGCCGCTCCGGGATCACCCCTTCGCCGTCGAGCGACATCTGCCGCAGGGTGGATTCGGCTATGCCCAGCAAGCCGGCGACATCACGCGACGTATAGGTTTTCAACGTCTTGATCGCGTCAGGCTCGTACAGGCGCTCGCGAAGCGACTGGAGTTGTGCGGACAGCAACTTGGACTGCCTGGTGATCTTCTCGGCGGAGGATTCGATCGTGCTTGGGGGGCGTATGGTCATTTCACTCATCTCTCGCGACGCTTTTTTCGCGCTTATCGCCAAATTTCCGTCGCACGCACAGTCGCCCGATTCCCAGTCCGACGTCAAACGCTGTTTGACGGGGAGAAGGGTGGCGGCCACGCGCAGAGATGAATTCGCGTGAACGCCCCGCCGCCCCAAGGGCAGCGGCCGCATGGCCGACCGGCCATGCGGCTCGAACGGGAACGATCGTTCGATCAGAAATGATCGACGTCGATGACCGCCTTCGCAAACTCGGCCGGCGCCTCCTGGGGAACATTGTGCCCGACGCCGCCGGTGAAGGTGCGGTGTTCGTACCGCGCCTTGAACCTCGTTGCATAGGAGGCGGGGTCGGGATGCGGCGCGCCGTTGGCGTCGCCCTCGATGGTGATCGTCGGGACCTCGACCGGCGGAAGCTTTGCGAGGGTGTCCTCCAGCGCATCGTACTTCGCCTCGCCCTCGGCCAGACCCAACCGCCAGCGATAATTGTGGATGACGATCGCGACGTGATCCGGATTGTCGAAAGATGCCGCCGACCGGTCGTAAGCTTCCTCGCCGAACTGCCATTTGGGCGAGGCAAGCTGCCAGATCAGCTTGTTGAAGTCATACCGGTTGGCTTCATATCCCGCCGCGCCGCGCTCGGTGGTGAAGTAGAACTGATACCACCAGGCCAGTTCGGCCTTCGGCGGCAGCGGCATCTGGTTGGTTTCCCGGTTCCCGATGAGATACCCGCTGACGGAGACCAGCGCCTTGACCCGTTCCGGCCAGAGCACAGCGACGATGTCTGCGGTGCGTGCGCCCCAGTCATACCCCGCCAGGACCGCTCGCTCGATGCCGAGGGCATCCATGAGGTCGACGATATCGCTGGCCAGCGCCGCCTGCTGACCGTTGCGGGGGGTGTCTCCGGAAAGGAAGCGCGTGCCGCCATAGCCGCGCAGGAAGGGAACGATCACCCGGTAGCCCGCTGCGGCCAGAATGGGCGCGACCTCGACATAGCTGTAGATGTCATAGGGCCAGCCGTGAAGCAGGATGACCGGAGGGCCGTCCTGCGGGCCGTCCTCGGCATACTGCACGTTCAGCGCGCCTGCCTTGATCGTCTTGAGAGCCGCGAAGGTCGTCGCCCTGGCGCCAGCGGATGCACCGGCCGAGGCCGTCTGGGCCAGCGCCTGCGCGGCGCCGCCGAAATGGAGGGCGGCTGCCGAGGCCGCGGCGAAGGCAAAAAGACTTCTGCGATTGACTTCCAGGGGCTGGGACATTGGATATCTCCTTGGTTTCCGCCCCCAGAAAGCGCCTGCGGTGTATCGTGCGTGTTTCCGGCTTCCCCCGCTTTTGAAAGCCGGTGTGTCTGGCGCCCGCCCGGATACATGAAGATACAAAGAGGACCGGTTGCGCAGAGACGCCGCGACCGCCGGGACCCGGCGGCCGCGGTTCGCCCTATCCGATCATGCCGCGGCGCGCATGCCCCGGCGCGCACCCGTCGCCGTTCCCAACTCGAACTGGCTCAGGAGGTGGTTCAATGCCTGGACTTCCATGGCCAGCGTATGGCTTGCCGCCGTGGTTTCTTCCACCATGGCGGCATTCTTCTGGGTGTCCTGGTCCATCTGGTTCACGGCCGTGTTGATCTGCTGGAGGCCCGAGGACTGTTCCTGCGCGGATTCGACGATCGCGCCGACATGCAGGTTGATCTCCTGCACTTCCGCCACGATGACGTCGAGCGCCTTGCCGGTGTCGCCGACCAGTTGAACGCCTTCCTCGACCTGCTGGTTCGAGGTTGTGATGAGCGCCTTGATCTCCTTGGCGGCGTTGGCCGAACGCTGGGCAAGTTCGCGCACCTCCTGCGCGACGACGGCAAAGCCCTTGCCCGCCTCCCCGGCCCGCGCAGCTTCGACGCCGGCATTGAGCGCCAGAAGGTTGGTCTGGAAGGCGATCTCGTCGATCACGCCGATGATGTTGGAGATCTGGCCGGAAGAGTGCTCGATGCGCTCCATGGCGATGACCGCCTGGCGCACGACCTCGCCGGACCGTTCCGCACCCACGCGGGCTCTGGCAACGAGCTGGCCCGCTTCGTGTGCCCGTTTGGCGGCGTCCTTCACCGTCGTCGTGATCTCTTCAAGCGCCGCTGCCGTCTCTTCCACGGCCGCTGCCTGCTGCTCGGTGCGCCGCGCAAGATCGTCGGCCGCCGATTTGATCTCGTTGGCACCGGCATCGATGCCGCGGGCATTGTCCGATACCCGCATGAGCGCATCCTGCAATTTCTCGGCGGAGCTGTTGAAGTCGTGCCGCACGCCGTCGAGCTGCGCCACGAAGGCCTGGTGGATGCGGCAGGAGACGTCGCCATTGGCAAGCTTGGCCAGCGCATCGGCAAGGTTATCGACGGCGAACTTGATATCGGCCGCCTCCCTGGCGGCGGCGCGTTCACGCGCCATGCGCTCATCCTCGCCGAGGCTGCGGTTCGCTTCCGCTTCCTGCTCGAGCCGAGCCTTCTCCCGGTTGTTCTCCAGCAGCACCTCCAGCGAGCGGGCGAGATCCCCGATCTCGTCCTTCACCTGGCTGTCCTTCAAGGTGAGCTGAAGCTCGCCCTGCGCGATCCGCGCCGTCTCGCCGATGACGTTCGAGATGCGGCCGATGAAGCGGCGCGCGATCAGCCAGCCGGCGAGCGCCAGCAAGGCCGCGGCAACGACGATGGTCACGATCGCATTGCGCATCATCGCGTTCATCTGGGCGAACACCGTCTCCTTCGGAACCGATACGATCGCGTACCATGTCATGTCCTGCGTCAGCCTCACCGGCGAGGCGATGGCGAAGCGGGTGGTTCCATCTTCGGCGGCGATCTCCTTCTCGACGCCCGGATTTGCGATCAGCTCGTCCCAGCCCGCCGTCTTCGCGCCGCCGTCGGCAAGGGCCTTGCCGATCAGAGCCGCATCGGGATGGCCGATGATCTTGCCTGCCCCGGTCACCAGGCTGACAAAGCCCGTGCCCATCGGCTGGATCTTGGCGAGCGCGTTGCTCGTCGCCTGCAGCGACAGGTCGAGGCCTGCGACGCCGACGGTCTTGCCGTCGATGACGATGGGCTTGGCAACCGAGGTGATCAGCACGTCCTTGCCGTCGATGGCGTAAGGATAGGGCTCGATGACAACGGTTTTCTGCTGTGTGAAAGGCAATTGGTAATAGTCACCCGGTCCGGCGGTCGCGTAGTCGGTCAAGGCGGTATTGCTGATCTTGCCGTCGCCGCCCCGCACCCAATAGGGCACATAGCGGCCGGTCGCGTCATAACCTGGCTGGTTGACGAAATCGGCATCCTTCCCGTCGAAGGCGTCCGGCTCCCAGCCCGTCCACAAGGCGAGCACGTCCGGATTGTTCTCCAGCATGTGCCGGATGACCTGGTCGGCCTCGCCGCGGTCGACATCGCCGGCCTGCTTCATGGTCTCGAGCACCGAGCCGAGCCCGTTGACGATATGGACAGTGCCGCCGATGTTCTTTTCCGACACCAGCGCTTCCGCCTGGGCAATCTGCCGCATGCGTTCCAGGCTGCTGCTCCTCGCATCCTGATAGGCGCTATAAAACAGCACGGACGAAGCCGCTATGGTCGCAATGAGCCCACAGGTCGCAACGGAAAATATATTGCGCCCGGTCGTCGATTTAAACAGCATTTCACCCTCTCTGGACGATCCCAAATGCTCCGGCCGGACCGCGGCATGACGCGACAAGCCATTCCCGAGAAAAGAGTAAAATTTTATCTTTAATAAATTGCTTTACGGCGCGATGCGCCGTCATTGCCCGATCCCGCGGCGCAAGGATTGGAGCCGGGGCCCACAGTATAATAGGACCGCTCACCCGGCCGGAGGTGGGTCTATCCCAGCCTGACGCAACGGAAACCGTCTTTCAGAGATGACTTTCCTTCTCGACCGCGCCAGTGCGCAGAAAATGCGCGGCCGGAAGCTGCTTCCGGAAAGAGTAGCAAGCAACGGCGACTTTTACGCCGGTGGCAGCCTTATACACAACATTGTCGCCCGATAGTCGTCTGGGGCCGGCCCCTGCAGCGCCGGATCGCGAAAAACCAGTTGCCCGCTCATCAGACGATGCATAAGCTCCTGCGGCGGCAGAACGCCGCTAGATCACGAGGATACCATGGCAACCGGAACGGTTAAGTTTTTCAATCAGGACAAAGGCTTCGGCTTCATCACGCCCGACGGCGGCGGACCGGACGTATTCGTCCACGTCTCGGCGGTGCAATCCGGCGGGCCGCTGCAGGACGGCACGAAGGTCAGCTACGACATCGGCCAGGACCGCAAGACCGGGAAGTCGAAGGCGGAAAACGTCCGCTCGATCTGAGCACGTTCCGTGTTCGAAGACGATCCGTGATGCGCGAGGTCTGCGGATGCCGCCGCAGACCTCGCGTCTCTGTGTCCGAAGGGTCACGAAAGCAGCCATGACAGTCGCCATCCGCGCCACCCCGACACAGCCGAGAACCCATCTCGCGGTCCTCGTCGTTCTGGGTCTCAGCCATCTTCTCAACGATCTGATGCAGTCGCTGATCCCGGCGGCCTATCCGATCCTGAAGGAGGCCTATGCGCTCGATTTCGTGCAGATCGGCATGATCACCATGACCTTCCAGATCGCCGGTTCGCTGCTGCAGCCGGCCATCGGGATGGTGACGGACAAACACCCCGCCCCCTATTCGCCTGTCGTGGGCATGATGTTCACGCTTTCCGGGCTCGTCAGCCTGGCTTTCGCGCACAGCTATACGGTGATCCTGGTCTCGGTCGCGCTGATCGGCATCGGATCGTCCATCTTCCACCCCGAGGCGACCCGCATGGCGCGCTATGCGGCCGGCGGACGGCAGGGACTGGCGCAGGGGCTTTTCCAGATCGGCGGCCAGGCCGGCGGCGCCCTCGGCCCGGTCTTCGCGGCACTGGTCATCGTGCCGCTGGGACAGCCAAGCCTTGCCTGGTTCGCCGCCCTCGCCCTGCTGGCAATGATGCTTCTCGGCTGGATCGGCGGCAAGCAGCGCCAGATCAGCGCCGAATTCGCGGCGTTGCGCGGGGAGGCCCGGAAGGCGGGCGGCGCGATCCGCCATGCTCCTGCGACCGTCGCCGTCGGCCTCGTCGTCCTGACGGCGCTCATGTTCACCAAGAACGCCTATGGCGAGAGCTTCAAGTCGTTCTACACCTTCTATCTCATGGAGAAGTTCGGCCTCTCCATCCCCTCGGCGCAGATGATGCTGTTCCTCTTCCTGCTGGCCTCGGCCGCGGGCGCGCTTGCCGGCGGCATTCTCGGCGACCGCATCGGGCGCTACCGCATCATCTGGATCTCCGTCCTCGGACCGCTTCCCCTGACGCTGATGCTGCCGCATGCCGACCTGCTCTGGACCGGCATCCTCACCGTGCTGATCAACCTGATCATGGCGAGCGCCTTCGCCTCGATCCTGATCTACGCGATCGAGCTGCTGCCGCACCGCATCGGGCTGGTCGGCGGGCTGTTCTATGGCCTGAACTTCGGGCTCGGCGGCATCGCCGCCGCGCTGCTCGGCATCCTCGCGGATGCCTACGGCGTCGAAACGGTCTATGTCCTATGCTCCTTCCTGCCGCTCGCAGGGCTCCTCGCCTGGTTCCTGCCGAAGATAGAGGAAGGCGCCGCGTAGCGGCCCAAGCCGGTCAGCGCGGCCGTCGGCGAAAAAATCGACGGGATCGCGAAGAGAACATCGTCCCAAGAAACCCGCTTGCGGCAAAACGCATGAAACGCGTCCCTCTCCCCCTGTGGAACAGGCGCCTCAAAAGGCGTTGACTGCAATTTTCTTGCAGCGAGCCTGCAATATCATTCGTTTGTCTCGACCCCGAGCCGCCGTCAATAGTCCTGCCGAACCCATTGGAAATGCCGGATTTCCGGCCGCAGGAGGCGAGCGGACGCCATGACATTCTCGGAATTCAACGGACCCGGATTGAGCGAGGAACAGTGGAAGACGGTACGCACCGTCGCCACCGCCCTGAAGCCGCAGCAGGCGCTCTGGCTCAGCGGCTATTTCGCCGGCCTTGCCGATGCCGCGCGGCCGGAAGCGGCTCACCTCGTGCCGGCCGGCCTCGGCTCCGGCACAGCTGCACGCACCCTCACCATCCTCTACGGCAGCGAAACCGGCAACGGCGGAAGCGTCGCCAGGCGCCTTGCGGAGAAGGCCCGCGCCGCCGGCCTCGATCCGGCGCTCATCGACATGGCCGACTACAAGCCGCGGCGGCTGAAGGAGGAGCAGGATCTGCTGATCGTCGCCTCCACCCATGGCGAGGGCGCACCGCCGGCCTCCGCCGCGAGCTTCTTCGAATTCGTCGAGGGCCGCAAGGCGCCGCGGCTGGACGGCGTGCGCTATGCCGTGCTGGCGCTCGGCGATTCGACCTATGAATTCTTCTGCGGCGCCGGCCGGCGGATCGATGCGCGCCTCGCCGAACTCGGCGCGGAGCGGCTGCGTGAACGGCTGGACTGCGACGTCGATTACGACGATCCCGCCGCCGGCTGGATCGACGCCGCACTTGCCGCCCTCGCCCCTGTCGCGCCCGCGCCGGGCGCAATCCCCGTCGCGGCAAGCCCCTCCCCTGCCGCCACCCATGACAAGCGCAATCCCTTTCCCGCCATCGTCATCGAGAACCTGGCGCTGACCGGACGCGGCTCGAGCAAGGAGACGCGGCATGTCGAACTGTCGCTGGAAGGCTCCGGCCTCGTCTTTGAACCGGGCGATGCGCTCGGCGTGCAGCCGCGCAACGACCCCGCGCTGGTGGAGGCCCTTCTCGCCGCGCTCGGCCTGACCGGTGGCGAGGCCCTGACGCTGAAGGGCGAGGCGACGACGCTCGGCGCGGCTCTCGACGCTGTGCTGGAAATCACCGCCGCCACGCCGCGCTTCCTCGATCACTGGGCAGAGCTGAGCGATGCCGCCGCCCTGAAGGACCTCGCCGGCGATGCGCGCGCGGCATTCCTGCGGGAGAACCACGTCATCGACATCGTGCGCCGCTATCCGGTCACCGGCGTCGACGCGGCGGCGCTCGCCGCGGGGCTCCGCCCGCTCCAGCCGCGGCTCTACTCCATCGCCTCCTCCGCCAAGGCCATCCCCGACGAGGTGCACCTCACGGTCAGTACCGTGCGCTACGGCCTCAACGGCGAGGAGCGCTTCGGCGTCGCCTCCGGCCAGTTCTCGCGCCATGCCGGGCCGGAGACCGTGTTGCCGGTCTATGTGCAGGAGAACCCGCGTTTCCGCCTGCCGGCGGACGGTGCGCCGATCATCATGATCGGCGCCGGCACGGGTGTCGCGCCCTACCGCGCCTTCCTCCAGGAGCGGGAGGCACAAGGGGCGGATGGCCGCGCCTGGCTGTTCTTCGGCGAGCGCAATTTCGACAGCGACTTCCTCTACCAGACGGAATGGCAGGGTTTCCTGAAGGACGGCGTCCTTTCGCGCATGAACGTCGCCTTCTCGCGCGACGGGGCGGAGAAAACCTATGTGCAGCACCGGCTGCTGGAAGAGGCGCGCGACGTCTATGCCTGGCTCGAAGAGGGCGCGCATCTCTACGTCTGCGGCGACGGGTCCAGGCTCGCCCCCGACGTGTACCGCACCCTTGCGGCGATCGTCGCCGGGCAGAGCGGCCGCGGCAAGGCCGCCGCCGAGGACTACCTCGCCGCGCTGCAGGAAAGCCGCCGCTACCAGATCGACGTCTATTGAGGCACCGACGATGACCCTTCTTCAAACCGACCGCAGCCGCGATATCTCCCAGCCGCTCGAACGGCTCACCGCCGACGAGACGATGAAGGCGAACAGCGACCAGCTTCGCGGCACCATCGCCGAGGGGCTCGCCGCGCCGCTGACGGCGGCCGTTCCCGGCGACGACATCAAACTGATGAAGTTCCACGGCCTCTACCAGCAGGACGACCGTGACATCCGCGACGAGCGCCGCCGGCAGAAGCTGGAACCGGCCTATCGTTTCATGGCGCGCGTGCGGCTTCCGGGCGGCGTGCTGACCCCGTCGCAATGGCTGAAGCTCGACGCCCTCGCCCGGGCCTATGCCGGCGATACGCTGCGGCTGACGACGCGCCAGACCTTCCAGCTCCACCACCTGCACAAGAAGAACCTCAGGGCCTTCATGCAGGGGCTGCGCGACGTGGCGCTCGACACCAAAGCGGCCTGCGGCGACGATGCGCGCGGCGTCATGGCCTCGATCAATCCCGCGCTTTCGGCGCTGCACGGCAAGGTCTACGCGCTTGCCAAACGGGCCAGCGACCACGCCACCCCCAAGACCGGCGCCTATCCGGAGATCTGGTACGGCGAGGAGCGCCAGGTGCAGGGCGAAGCACCGGAAGAGCCGATGTACGGGCGCACCTACATGCCGCGCAAGTTCAAGATCGGCTTCGTCATCCCGCCCGTCAACGATATCGACGTCCATGCGCAGGATCTCGGCTTCATCGCCATCGCCGAAAAAGGAGAACTCCTCGGCTTCAACGTCGCGGTCGGCGGCGGCATGGGGCGAACGGACCAGGCGCCGAAGACCTATCCACGCCTTGCCAGCGTTATCGGCTTCATCGCAAAGGACAGGGTGATCGAGACCTGCGACGCCGTCATGGGCGTGCAGCGCGACTATGGCGACCGCGCCGACCGCAGCCGCGCCCGTTTCAAATACACCGTGGACGACAAGGGGCTCGACTGGATCAAGGCGGCGA
>CAMLOC010000045.1 GCA_946481465.1 uncultured Shinella sp.
CCGACCTTGGGGTTATGAATCCCACGCTCTAACCACCTGAGCTACCCCGCCACACATCGAACATTCGGGCCTTGAGGCCGTCGCCGTCCGAAGCGATGGGCGGCTTATAAGGCGAGGGTCCGATCAAAGTCAAGCGCGGTTTGGCCAAAAACAGTGTGGCTTTCCACCGGCTTGACTGAGGAGCTTGAGAGCGGCCCGAAAGCCTCGGGCTCAGGCCGCCACGGGGCTGGCGAGAAGCGCCTTCAGCGCGCTTTCGGCCGTGCCTGAGCGTTCCGAACGTTCGATGAAGCCGCCGCCATAGACGCGGGCGTCGGCGCCCGGTGCCGAATAGAGCACGCAGGCCTGACCGGGGGCGACACCGGCTTCGCCGATTTCGAGATCGACATAGACGCCCTTGTCGTCGGCATGCAGCACGGCCGGCGTCGGCGGGCGGGTTGAGCGGACCTTGGCGAAGCAGGCGAAACCGTCTGCGGCTTCTTCCGTGATCGGACGATCGCCCAGCCAGTTGATGTCGCGCAGATAGACGCAGTGCGTTTCCAGCGCTTCCTTCGGGCCGACGATGACGCGGCGCGAGCGGGCGTCGAGATAGACGACATAGAGCGGCTCGCCGGTCGCGATGCCGATGCCGCGGCGCTGGCCGATCGTATAGTGCAGGATGCCGTCGTGGCGGCCGAGCACGCGCCCGTCGATATGCACGATCTCGCCGGCAAGCGCCGCGTTCGGCTTCAGCTTGTTGACGATGTCGGTATATTTGCCCTGCGGCACGAAACAGATGTCCTGGCTGTCGGCCTTCTTGGCGACGACGAGGCCCATCTCCTCGGCGAGCGCCCGCGTCTCGGCCTTCGAGAGATGGCCGAGGGGAAAGCGCAGGTAGTCGATCTGCTCCTGGGTCGTGGCGAACAGGAAATAGCTCTGGTCGCGCTCGGCATCGACCGGGCGAAAGAGCGCACGGCGCTGCGGCGCGTCCGGCGTCGGGTTCGGCCGGGAGCGGATATAGTGACCGGTGGCGAGCGCATCGGCGCCGAGTTCCCTGGCGGTGGCCAAGAGGTCGGCGAACTTGACCGTCTGGTTGCAGGCGACGCAGGGGATCGGCGTCTCGCCGGCGATATAGCTCTCGGCGAAGGGATTGATCACCGTCTCGCGGAAACGCTTCTCGTAGTCGAGCACGTAATGCGGGATGCCGAGCGTTTCACAGACGCGGCGCGCATCGTCGATATCCTGGCCCGCGCAGCAGGAGCCGGCACGGTGCACGGCGGCGCCGTGGTCGTAGAGCTGCAGCGTGATGCCGAGCACGTCATAGCCTTCGCGTTTCAGGATGCCGGCCACGACGGAGCTGTCCACGCCGCCCGACATGGCGACGACGACACGGGTATCTTCCGGCTTGCGATCGAAATCGAGACTGTTCACGCGAGGTCCGTTCCGGTGCTGCGCGCTCGCAAGGCACCTTTCACTGGGGTTGCGCCCCGCATCCGGCGCGGCGTCTTTCGGGCGACATATAGAAACTTGCCGCACCGAGGGCAAGAGAAGGCCGGAAACCTCGTCTTCCCGGCGCAAAACAGGTCAGATGAGGCGCAGGCGCAGGGCGATGGCGATCGCCTGCATGCGGTTGACCGCCTTCAGCTTGCGGGTCGCGCTCTTGAAATAGCTGCTCACCGTATAGGCCGAGATGCCGAGGATGATGGCGATCTCGTCGCTGCTCTTGCCGGCCGCCGCCCAGCGCAGGCACTCGACCTCCCGGCTCGACAGTTTCTCGCGGCTCGCCGTCGCCGCCGCGAATGTCTTTTCGAGGCACTCGAAAAGCTGGAGGGCCGCGAAATGCAGGTCTGCCAGTTCCCGGCGGGCAAGCGGGGCCTGCGTGCCGGAAAAGGCCATCAGATAGGGGTCGGAGGTCGTCGAATGGAGAAGGAAGGCCGTGGAGGCGGCAAGGCCGTGACTCTCGGCCAGCGCGATCGCCTCGCCGGCCTGACCATTCTCCCAGTCGGAGGGCGCGAGAAGCGAGCTGTCGCCCTGCACGGGCAGTTTCGTCACGCCCGTCTCGATCGCCAGCCGGCTGAGATGGAAGAGGTGCATCGCATCGTACTTGCGCACGAGATCGGCCGGCCAGCTGCTGACGAGCAGCCGCTCGGCGAAGCGCTGCTGCTCATTGGCCGGAAAGCGCGACACCAGGAAATGGCTGAAGCCGAAATGATCGGCGCACTGACGCATGAGGTGCAACACCTCGTATTCGGTCTGCACGGATTCGATACTGGCCGCGGACAGGAATTCAGGCGACCAGCCCTGCTGCCGGAGCACGTTGTCTGGATCTCTCATTTTCCGTTTCCAAAGCCGGCGTGAACGCCGGGCTCGCGTCTATTCCCGATCCGGAAAATTCAGGAGCACCCCTTCACGAAAGCGGCGCCAAAAAACGCCGCGGCAGCCATATCCCCGTGGGGAACAGCTTGCGGAGGAAATTCATGGTGATGCAGCCCAGGGCTTCCGGTGGCATCCATCGACGCCGCCCTCAAATTTGAGGGGCGTATTAGCAGCATTTGAATAAAAGGGAAATGAAATATTTGCATGGCTCCCATGCGCGCGCGCCGCGGGACAGGACAGCCAAACGTAAGGGGAACCAGCACTTCCGGCCTGAGGTACGGCGGGCGAAGCCGCTCAAAAGATTAGAAAATTGTTAGCGTGCGTTTAGGCAAATCTTAAATGTGGCGGGCTACAGTCCCGCCATATGGTCTTGAGTTTATGTAGAGAGTCCAATGACCGATCTGATACGACCCCGCGTTAAATACGTCATCGGCCCCGATGGCAGCCCCCTGACGATCGCCGATCTGCCGCCTGCCAATACGCGGCGCTGGGTGATTCGCCGGAAGGCAGAAGTCGTCGCCGCCGTGCGCGGCGGGCTTTTGAGCCTCGAGGAAGCCTGTGAACGCTACACGCTGACCGTCGAAGAATTCCTCTCCTGGCAATCCTCCATCAACGACCACGGCCTTGCCGGCCTGCGCACCACGCGCATCCAGCAGTACCGCCACTAGGCCGTTTCATTTTCGATCAAGACCCCTACGGCTGCGCCCCGCGCGGCCGTAGTTTCGTTTGAAGGCCCCGCTCAGTGCGGCCGCAGCTTCATCTGCAGAAGGCCGGTCATGATCGCCGAGGCGGCATAGAACCACAGGCCCGGCTGGGTGAAGGCCGAGGCCATGCCGCTCGTCTTCGCCGCGACGATGACGAGCGCCACCAGCATCACATCCATCATCGACCATTTGCCGAGGATCGGCAGCAGCCGGGCGAGCCAGCTCGCCTTGCCGTCGGGCGAAGCCGGCGCGGTCGCCTCCAGCGCGATCGCGAAAAGCTTGATCACCGGAAAGACGACGGAAAAGAGCGCGACGAGCACCGCAAGCCCCCCGCTCCCCTGCCCCCAGAGCGAGGCGACGATATCGATCAGCGAGGGTGTCTCGTCGAAAAAATAGAGCTTTTCGAAACGCACCAGCGGCAGGACGAGGCCGAAGGCGAGGAACAGGGCGGACAGCACGAGAAGGGCGGGAACGACGAGGATCATGGCAGGCCATCGCTGGTTTCGGTGCCCCCTGCATAGCACCGCGGCGACGCGCACGCAGCACGGTCCGTTCACATCCCGCGGACTTGCGGCAGGGCGCCGGACAGGAAAGGATGACGCAAAGCAACGAAAGCGAGGGCCATCATGGACATCAAAAGCACAGAAACCGGCTCGAAGGGCCGCTACGCCGCCACCGTCGAGGGCCATGAGGCGGAGGTGACCTATTCGCGCGCCTCGCCGCAACTCGTCATCGTCGACCATACCGGCGTGCCGGATGCCCTGCGCGGCAAGGGCGTCGGGCAGGCCCTCGCAGCCCATGCCGTGGAGGAGGCGCGCAAGGGCGGCTGGAAGATCATGCCGCTCTGCCCCTTCTTCCGCGCGCAGGCCATGCGCCACAAGGAGTGGCACGACGTCGTCAATCTCTGACGGGGCGTGAAACAACGCGAAGAGCCCTCGTGAGCGGTCTTGCGGCCGCTCGCGAGGGTTCTTCAGAACCGCATCGGGTCAGGCGCGCAGCCGGACCGCGTTGTCGCGCTCTTCGAGCGCCGAAGCCTTGGCGAATTCCGCCTCCGCCTCTTCCAGCGCCAGTTCGGCCGCGTCCTGCTGCACCTTCAGCTCCCGAATCGAGACCTGCAGGTTGTCGGAACGCTGGCGCGCCGCCTTGGCGAAGGTGGGATAGGCGAAGTGGCTGGGATCGGTGATCCCGGTCTTCTTTTCCTCGATGGCGATCTGGCTTTCCAGTTCCTTCGACATCCGTTCGAATTCGGACATCATCAACTGAAGCTGGGCCAGTTGCCGTCTCTTTTCTTTCACCTGAAATTCCTTCAGGCGAACTAGGCTCTCACGCGACTTCATACGCAATACTCCCGTGGATAGCGAGACCCCGGCATTGGAGCAAACGGCCGCCAACACACGACGCCCGTTCACCCGGCATTCCCAATCAGCGCCCGAAACCCGGCAAAACACGCCGGATCTTAAAAAAATTCAGCGATATTAATAAAACCCTACCGCTGGTAACCTTTCGTTTACGGGCATCGTTAATCATAGGTGCGATGATTTAAGGCTCAGTAAATGCGGTTCGCTAAAAAACAGGTGCGTCACATTGGTGAGTCGAAAGAGTCGGTTAACCGTGGTTCTTAAAGAGACAGTTTAAGAGACACATTTCCGATTCATCCATGAAATCAGGAAGCTGTCTATAATAATTAACAGATCGATACACCTTGCCAAAGGGAATCAGGATTTGTTAACCAATTCGTGGCAGCCTCCAAATCAGGCAACGACTGGATCCGTACCGCGTAGGGGGCCAGGCACCTTGAGCGGCGGAAAAGGGGACAGATATGCGGGTTCTACTCATTGAGGACGACAGCGCGACGGCGCAGAGCATCGAACTGATGCTGAAGTCCGAAAGTTTTAATGTGTATACCACCGACCTCGGCGAGGAAGGTGTCGATCTGGGCAAGCTGTATGATTACGACATCATCCTGCTCGATCTCAACCTGCCCGACATGTCGGGTTACGAAGTCCTGCGCACGCTGCGCCTGTCCAAGGTCAAGACGCCGATCCTGATCCTCTCCGGCATGGCCGGCATCGAGGACAAGGTGCGCGGCCTCGGCTTCGGCGCCGACGACTACATGACGAAGCCGTTCCACAAGGACGAACTCGTCGCCCGCATCCACGCCATCGTGCGCCGTTCCAAGGGTCACGCCCAGTCGGTCATCTCGACCGGCGAGCTCATCGTCAACCTCGACGCCAAGACGGTCGAGGTCGGTGGCCAGCGCGTCCACCTGACGGGCAAGGAATACCAGATGCTCGAGCTGCTCTCGCTGCGCAAGGGCACGACACTCACCAAGGAAATGTTCCTGAACCACCTCTACGGCGGCATGGACGAGCCGGAACTGAAGATCATCGACGTCTTCATCTGCAAGCTGCGCAAGAAGCTGGCGAATGCCGCCGGCGGCGCGAACTATATCGAGACGGTCTGGGGCCGCGGCTACGTGCTGCGCGAGCCCGACGGGGATTTCGCCGAAAGCGCCTGACCGTCCCCTCCCCTTTTCCGCACAAGATATCGACCCGCCGCTCGCCGGCGGGTTTTCTTTTGGCGTGGAATGTCCCGAACGAAAAACGCGGCCGGCTCCTCAAGAGCGGCCGCGTTCAAACTTTCAATCCGGTGGCCGGTCGTCTCAGGCGGCGGCCGAAAGGCTGCCGAAGACCTGGGTGAGGATCTTGCGGTCGAAGGGCTTGAGCAGGAAATCGTCCGCACCCGCGCGCTTGCCCATCATCATCTTCTTCAGGTCCGCCTCGACCACGCAGTAATAGATGCGCACTGACTTGCCCTGCGGCAGGTTGCGGACATTGCCGATGAGTTCGAGCGCACCGTCCATCGTCGAATCGACGATGAGGATATTGGGCAGCTCCGCCTCGCAGCGCACCAAGGCCTCCAGCGAGCTCGACGCTTCCAGGACGAGGAAATCGAAGCCGGAGAGAATCCGCTTGCCGACCTTCCGGACGACGTCGGAACCATCGGCGATCATCAACCGCTGCATTCGCTGCTCCTAGGTCTCCCGCCCGCAGGACGGGAACAATACAGGATGCAACTCTACCGGCGACTGGCAAACAAAGCGTTAGCGGCCATGGTTAACGCACCATGGCCGCGGCCGGTTATTCCGACGCCGGAACGATGCGGGCCGAGAAGACGATCTCCTCGGGGCTCGCCGCCACGTCGAGTTCCATGCCCGCCTCCTCGGCGAGCAGCACGGTGTAATAGGGCTGGATGGAGTGGGCATCGACCCCCTCTTCCGGCGTGCCGGAGAGGATCTCGGTGAATTTCGGCGGCACGCGCAGCATGCGGCCCTTGGCGACGAGCTTGAAGGTCGCGTCGAATTCCGGGTTGTCCAGCGTCACGTCGATCGAGCCGCCGCGCGGAATGGCGCCGTAGGCGACGAGGAACAGGTTGAGCAGCAGCTTGACCCGGTTCTTCGCGACGATGGCGCGCGGACCGGTCCAGGTGATCTCCGTCTTCTTCTCGGCGGCAGCGAAGTCGCGCGCGGCCTTCTCGGCCTCGCCCGTGTCGATCGACGCGCCGACCGAGCCCGAGGCGCCGAAGGCGAGCCGTGCGAATTTCAGCCGCACCGAGGCATTGAGCGCGCTGGTGCGGATGAGGTCCATCGCATCGGCGTCCGCGCCGCCCTCGTCGAGCAGTTCCAGCCCGTTGTTGATCGCGCCGACCGGCGAGATGACGTCATGGCAGACGCGGCTGCACAGAAGGGCCGCCAGGTCGGGACCGGTCAGCGTAAGGTTCGGATTTTTCGCCATAAATTTCTCCAAGATCCACGCATCGCCTCACGCGGACGGCCCTGTCATGGGCACATTCGCGGGCAGCCTGCGCGACGCATAGCACGCCGGAATTGCGCGAGGCGTGCCCGATTTTAAGACAGCCATAATGACACCACATTTGGTAAACCGATTGTTAAGACGATCGGATCAAATTGCGCCATGGAACGGAGCCGATACATGAAGAAAGGCGAACGGGACATGGGTGTTTCAAAACTGGTCACGACGGCGTTCGGCATCGCTGCAGCAGCGATCCTGGCGCTTTTCACGGTTCTGCCGGCACAGGCGCAGCAGAACGGCCAATATACCATGCAGGAAATCGTCGATGCCGGCCACGGCTTCTTCGGCTCGGCCTCCGGCGGCCTTGCCAAGGTGGTCGAGCGCGCCTTCGAGGCGCACGGCCTGCCGAACGGCTACATCCTCGGCCAGGAAGGCTCCGGCGCCTTCGTCGCGGGCCTGACCTATGGCGAGGGCACGCTCAACACCAAGAATGCCGGCCAGCATCCGGTGTTCTGGCAGGGACCGTCGCTTGGCCTCGACTGGGGCGGCCAGGGCAGCCGCACGATGATGCTCGTCTACAACCTGCCCGACGTCAACTCGCTCTACGAGCGCTACGGCGGGGTCTCCGGCTCGGCCTATGTGATCGCCGGCGTTGGCATGCAGGTCAATGTCAACCGCGACGTCGTGCTCGTGCCGATCCGCACCGGCGTCGGCGCCCGCCTCGGCATCAATGCGGGCTACCTGAAGCTGACGCGCGAGCCGACCTGGAATCCCTTCTGAGAATGAAAGGGCGCGCTCGTCCGTCAGGTTAACCGACAGTTGATTTCTGAAGGAAGGCCCCTCCCGCACGGTCGGACGAGCCGCTATAGTGGGCGCGTTCGAACCCGTTTTGGGCCAGTTTTGCAACGAGTGGACCCGTGATCGAGTATGCCCTTCTCTTCGCGCTCGGCTTTCTCGCCGCCACGCTGACCGGCCTCCTCGTCGCGCCGGCCGTCCAGAAGCGCATCGTCAAGTTCACCGAAGACCGCATGCGGGCCACAATGCCGCTGAGCCCGCAGGAAGTGCGCGCGCAGAAGGACATGGCCCGTGCCGCCTATGCCGCGGAAAACGCCCGCCTGTCGGAAGGCGTGCGCCGCGAGCGGGAAAAGCACACGCTGGAAATGGTGCGAAACGAGAAGCTGCTGGCCCAGGCCGCGGCAATCGGCACGGAAAACGCCGAACTGCACGCCCAGATCGCCGACATGAACATCGAGGCCGGCGACATGCGCTCGGCGCTACGGCGCGAAGAAATGAAGAGCGGCCAGCTGAAGGCGGCGCTCGCGACGGCCGACCGGGAAATCCGTGGCAAGGTTGCCGATATCGAGGCGCTGCACGGCCGCATCAGCTATCTCGAGGCCGAGCTCGACACGATGAAGATCGATCTGGCTACCCGCGACACGACGATGGAAAACCTGAAGAGCCGCATCGGCAACCTGAAGGACGAGCGCGACAAGCTGCGCGAGGACATCAAGACGACGAGCCAGAGCGCCAAGGCCCTGGAAATACGCCTGTCGCGCGAGGAGGGCCGGGTGCGCCAGCTCGAGACGCGGCTGACGCGCGAGCTGGCCGGCAGCGCCGACAAGGACAATGCGATCGAAAGGCGCATCGCGGAGATCAGCCGCCTGCGCGACAAGGTGAAGACGTTGACAGCGGAAAACAAGGAAGCGGTGAAGGCCGTGCGTTCCACCGGGCTTGCCCGCACCATCGCCGCGAGCCGGCTCTCCCCTCGCCGCACCGGCAAGGTGGCCCCGCCGCCGATCGACATCACCGCGCTGGAAGAGGACGTGCGCAACCAGGGCACGGCCCTTTCCGAACGGCTGTTGGCGGCCAAGACCGGCGAGAACGACGCCGCGCTGCGCGAGGAGATGACCGATCTCGCCAGCAAGATGATCGTGCTGACCGCCACCCGCGAGGGTGCCGGGTCGCCGGTGCACGACCTCATCGCCACGATCGACCCCGCCCTTGAAGGCGACGAACGCAGTCTCGCCCAGCGCGTGCGCGAACGGATCGGCAGCGACGAGACCTGACGTCGCCGTACCGAGGAGTACGAGATGAAGGCAGCAATCCTGGCCCTGCTCATCGGCGTTGCCGGCGCGACGCCCCCTTCCCCCCAACAGGCCGCCAGCATCGACGGGCGCTATTGCGGCCGGCTGTGGAGCAACGGCGTGCTGGTCGAGGCCGTCACCGTGCTGGAGCTTGCCGGCGACGGCCGGCTGATCGGCAGCTATGAGTTCACGGACGGCGGCGCAAGGACAACGGGGACCCTGGCCGAGAACCCGCCCGGCAAGGGGCTCGTCCGCACGCTCGACTGGCAGGACATGTACGGCAAAGGTACGCTCTCCATCACCCTCCAGGCGGATTTCGGCGGCTTCACCGGCACCTGGCGGGACCAGAGCGGCGGACCGAACGAACTGTGGGACGGCGTGCGCTGCTGAAGGCGCCTAAAGCGCGCGCCGCGATCTTCCAGATTCGCGCTTTGGCTCTTTGGCTTTTCGCATGTCGTTGCCGCAAAACCGCTGCACACTTTTTTGCGCGACATGCTTTTAGGCGACACGCCCCATGGCGAGCGCGATCTGGTAGAGCGCGATGCCGCTCGCCGTCGCGACGTTCAGGCTGTCGAGGCCCGGCCGCTGCGGAATGCGCGCCGTGCGGAAAGAAGACAGAATACTCTCAGGCAACCCCTCGCCTTCCGTGCCGAGCACGAGCGCGATGCGGCGCGCCGCCGGGATTTCGGCCACCGGCACCGTCCCGCGCGGCGAAAGCCCCCAGATCTCGAACCCCGCCTCCGCAAGGCCGGCAAGCATGGCCTCCGCCCCGCGGCCGCGGGAAAACGGCACGCTCAGCACCGAGCCCACGGAGACGCGAACTGCCTTGCGATAGAGCGGATCGCAGGAGGTCTCGTCGAGAAACACCGCGTCCGCGCCGAAGGCAGCGGCATTGCGGAAGATCGAGCCGACATTGTCATGGTTGGAAAGCCCGCAGCCGGCAAGCACCAGGCTGGTTTCCGGCAGGCGACCGACAAGCGCCGATCCCCGCTCCGGCGGCGGTTTGCGGCCGAGCGCCAGCACGCCGCGATGCATGTTGAAGCCGGCGATCGCATCGAAGACCGCGGCCGGGGCGACATAGACCGGCACCGTCTGCGGAAAGGAAGCGAGCACATCCGCCACGCCCGCAAGCCGGCTTTCCAGAAGCAGGATGGCCTCGGCGGCAAAGCCGTTCTCACGGGCCGAAGCCCCGCCCAGCATGCGCAGCACCACCGTGCCCTCGGCGATGAACAGGCCGTCGCGGCCCGTCAAGTCACGCTCGCGGATTGAAACGAAGCCCGCGATGCGCGGGTCGGCGGGATCGTCGATCGGAACCGGTACCGCCGCCATGCCCGATCAGTTGCCCGCGACCGCGACCTCGGCGACGATACGCCCGGCCGTAATGTCGAAGAGGAACGCCTTGCGCGC
Source organism: uncultured Shinella sp. (assembly GCA_946481465.1). The sequence continues at coordinate 10,360 of CAMLOC010000045.1, forward strand.
GCCGTCGGCCATCACGCCGTAGAACAGGATCTGGCCGTTGGAGTGGGAGACGGCGGAAACGGCGAAGCCGTCGGGGAGCGTCGCGGTCGCCGTCACCGGCGCATCGCTCGGCACGGCAAGAGCCCCGCCGGAGGCGGCGACAGCTTCCGGCTTGCCATCCCGCGTATTGATCTTATAGACAATGGCCGCAAGCACCGCCATGAACATCAAGAGCATGATGCCGCCCGAGACCAATTGCAGGCGCACCATCTTGCGGCGAACGTTTTCCATGACGGGATCGAGCGGCTTGTCTTCCTGATCGTCGGTTTCGATGTTGGACATGGCAGGCGCCCTTCCGGCAATGAGTGTAGTGAAACGATGACCGACCCCTTTAAAGAAGCCGACGCCACAAGAAAAGTCCTGACGGTGCCGGAAGAGGCCGAGGGGCGCATCGACGCCTGGCTCGCCGCCACGCTCGCCGGCGATTTCTCGCGCAGCCGCATCAAGGCGCTGATCGAGGAAGGCGCCGTGCGCGTCAACGGCGCGGCCATCGGCGAGCCGAAGCGCAAGATCCATCCCGGCGACCACGTCGAGATCGCCCTGCCGGAACCGCGCGACCCCGAACCGAAGGCCGAGGACATCCCGCTCGACGTGCTCTACGAGGACGACGACCTGATCGTGCTTTGCAAGCCCGCCGGCCTCGTCGTGCATCCTGGCGCCGGCAACTGGACCGGCACGCTGGTCAACGCGCTGATCCACCATTGCGGCAGCAGCCTGTCGGGGATCGGTGGGGTCAAGCGCCCGGGCATCGTCCATCGCCTCGACAAGGAGACGAGCGGCGTCATGGTCGTGGCCAA
>CAMLOC010000046.1 GCA_946481465.1 uncultured Shinella sp.
CAGCTCATCGAGCAGATCGGATTGCCAGCCGCGCTCGAACAGCCGCTGAATGGCGTGGCCCGTGACGCGGATCATCGGCTGAGCCCCAGGTACGCGGCGATGGCCTCGCGCGCGAGCGTTTCGGGCTTGACGTGCTGCTGCCGAGCCAAGCGACGCAGAGCGGCGTCTTGCTCGGTGCGCAACTCGATTTGCAGCAGCCGGCGAGGCCCGTAACGCGACACGCATCCGCGCCGCAGCGCCAGATCCGACACGAAGCTGGTATATGTGCCGAAGTCGGCCGCTATGACCTTCAGCAGATCGCCAGCCTTGTACCGGCGCACGATCTCGTCGCGTTGCTCAGCGGTCAGCGTCCGCATGTCGCGCCTCCTTCCAGAGTTTGAGCTTGGCGGTCGGAACGAGCGGCAGCCGGCCAGGAGCGTCGTGGAGATCGACCATCGCGCGCTCGGGCGCCGTCGCGATCTCGGGATAGACTGCGACGACGGTCCCGCGCTGGCCGTCATGAGCGACGTCGAGGCCGAGGAGTGGATGATTGGCGGCCTTTGTCATGCGGCAGCCTTCCGAGCGAAGGCGCGCGCCAAGTGAGCCTCAATCGAAAGCGAGACTCGGTCTGCAACGGAGCCGACGCCGCGCCCGGCGGCATTGTCGAAGGCGGAGACCAAGTCGAAGTCGTCGAACGCAGCGAATAGGGCGGTCGCGTCGTCACGCCAGTCCTTATGCCGGTCGAGAATGTCGGCCAACGCCAGGATCACCGCAGCGCGAACCATGCCAGGGTTGCCATCGCCCGTTTCGGTGATGCACTGCAGCGCGCGGATCACCGTGTCGTCCTCGAAGCGCTTGGCGACTGAGAACAGAGCCTTCGGCGCCATGCACTGGCCAGGCCTCATCAGGTCAAGCGACACGGGGTACCGCAGAACCTTGACGCCGCCAGCCTCACACAAGCGCTCGACCCGCACGGCCTCTGGATCCCCGGCGGCGACCCGCGCGTGATAGAGCTGCATCGGCGTGATCGCCGTCACGGTGCCATTGATAGCGGAGAAGGCTTTCGCCTGCTGCGCTCGATCAGCCTGCACGACGTAGCAGGGGACGGACTCGATCCCGCACGCGAGGGCCGCCGTCGTGCGATGCTGCCCGTCGATGATCGCAAACCGGCCGCCCTCGATCGGAGCGACAACGACCGGAGCGAACCGGGACCAATCGAAGGCGGCAATGATCGTTTGGATGGTGCGCCGGCCGCGCTTGCCGATCTCGCGCTGATAGCTGGGATCAACCACAAGCTGATCGATCGCCAACCACTGCTGCATCGGCGCCGGGCCGGGGCTGAAGGAAGTCGGCGCGTCGAAGTTGCCGGCGGTGATGCTGGCGAAGTCTGTCGTCATGCAGCCACCTCATCGAACTTGCGGGCCTGGTTGCCCCACGTCGCCCAGCCCTCGCGGGACTGGCGGGCGAAAATCTCGCAGTGCGGACCGGGGATGCGCGCCTCGATCTCGGCATGGAGATTGAGCGGCTTGCGGCTGTGCTCGCGGCGTGGTTCGATCCAGACGCCGGAGAAGGGTTTGCCCTTGATCGATGCCGGGCGCCCGGCCTTCAAGATCACGACGTATTCGGCGTTGCCCATCACCTCTAGGCCAGTGCCGCGCGCGATCGAGGAGGCGTAGACGAACATCCCCGTCTCGCTGTTCCAGAGCTTGATCCAGGGGATCATCGACGAGTAGCGGAGCCGCCAAGCCTTCGCGATCTCAGGCACGCGGTGGATGAGCGGCGCCGTGATCCAGAGGAAGACGCGCCCGCCTTCCGGCAGGAGCAGCTTGCGCACCGGCAGCGCCTTGACCTCGTCGAGCGTCATGCGGGGATAGTGCTGCGGCCGCGACTTCGTGCCGGCGGAGAACTTCCACGGCGGGTCGATGATCACCGACTGGAATGAGCCGGGCTGCAGCGGGTCGAAGAACCACGGCGCCGACATCACACAAGCCCCGTCTCAACGGCAAAGCGCGCGATCAGCGCCGCCTCAGCCCGTCCGTGGTCCTTCTTGCGGGCGAATGAATTGCCGCCGGGCCAGAGACGGAGCGCCAGCGCGCGCGCCTCCTCCTTGTCGGCAGACAGCCGGTAGTGCTTCTTCCAATAGCCCGACCAGACGAGATGCATCGGAATGGACAGCGCGGCGATGACGCCGATTGCCTGCCCGTAGGCCATTCCGAACTTGAAGGTGCTGGAGACGCCCTGCCCCGGCATCGCGCCGACCTTTTCGACAATGGCGCCGGTCGGCGCCATCGCGCGGATGCGCGCGGAGAGAGTGACCGCGTCCACCATCCGATCAGCGGTCGGCACATCCTCGACGATGACGACCCCGCCGTCGTCAGGCAGATAGAAGGCTATCGCGCCTGATGAGCCAGGATCGACGCCGAGGATGCACCGCCCCACCATGTCAGGCGCTCTCCCCGACCGCCTGCAGGTACAGGTCGAGGATCGCCTCTTCCTCCTTGCGTTCGTCGAGGTCGCGCTTCCGCATGGCGATCACCTTGCGCAGCACCTTGACGTCGTAGCCGTTGCCCTTGGCCTCGGCGTAGACCTCGCCGATATCGTCGGAGATGGTCTTCTTCTCCTCCTCCAAGCGCTCGATGCGCTGCACGATGCTCTTGAGCTGATCGCCCTGAACCGGATCATCCATGGTCGTTTCCTCGTTTATCGTGGCGCATTGCCCGCCACAGGCCGAGCCACCAGCGGGCGGCTTTCTCGTGTCGCTCCGAATTCCAGAGCGAGAAGTCAGCAATCAGGCGCCTAGCCCAGTTCACGCTTGGCCTCGTCGATCTCGGCGCGGAGGTCGTTCAGGCGGCGCTCGATGCCGGCGGCGCGAGCGTCCTGTCGAAAGGCAGGCCACCAGCTTGGCGGCGCGTCGCCGATCAGCGCCTGCAGCACGTCGAGGCCGATATCGGAGCGGAGAAGATCGGCCAGCGCGTCGGCTGACATGCCTGTGCGCAACGACAGCCAGTCCTCGGCCGAGCGATGCGAGTTCCGCGTGCGCATGGCGAGGTTCTGCGCGGGCTTGATCGGCCACCGGCGCTTTGCGACAGCGGCAACGACCTCGACAACGGGGGGAATACCCGTTTCGAAGCCGAAGGACATTGCGGCCGATCCGCCGTAATTCTTACTCATCAACGGTTCCCCCAGGAGACGAAATGCCTTCTCAACCGATCGACGCCGAAGACCTCGCCGCGGCGCTCACGGCGTTCTCAATCGAGTTCGCGGCGGCGATCATGTCGCCGCACCACCAGACGCCGAACGAGTTGCTTGAAGCGCTGGCGAACGGCCTGAACGGCCTCGTTCCCCAGATGGCAGAAACCCCGGCGAGGGCTGCGATCGACCTCACGTCGAAGATGCTCTTCGCCTCCGAGCCGCATCGCTGAACGGCGCGCGCGGAAGGCGGCGATGTCGGGATGGTTCATGCCGCCGCTCCCTTGAGGCCCTCGGCCAGTCTTTCCAGCAGCTTCCGAGTCGACCCTTTCGGGCGCTGCCCCCGTTCCATCCGCGAGATGCTCGACCGATCAAGGCCGAGTTCGCGCGCCATGTCATGCTGCGTCCAATTCAGACGCTCGCGGAGAGCTTTGATGTCGATCGTCTGTTCCATGCCCGACAATGTGCGTTACGCACATCTATCTGTCAAGGCGAAACGCACAGCGGAAAGAGTGCACAACGCACTCATGGCAGATTCGATCGATCTCCCGGCAGAAGCTCAGCGCCTGCGCCTCGCGCGCAAACGGCGGGGCTTCAAGTCAGCGAAAGATGCCGCCGAATTCTTCGCCTGGAGCTACAATAGCTACGCCCAGCACGAGAACGGGACGCGCGGGATCAAGAAGGCTGCCCGAAAATATGCAATCGCCTACCGCGTCTCGGAAGGATGGCTCCTTACCGGCGAGGGAGCTGGCCCCGGCGAGAACGGGGCGATATCTCAGAAGGCGCTTGAAATGGCTCGCGCCCTATCTCGGATCCCGCCGGAGCGCCAGGAGGAAGCGCTCCGCTTCCTAGAGTTTCTTGGAAGAGAAGGTTCAAGTACGCCTCAGCCCGAGCCTGAGACGCCGCGTCCAAGCGCTCCCAAAGGGAGATAAACCTAGCACGGTTATCCATCGGCCACCCCTCTAGGCTTTTTATCCTATCCTCTGGTAAATGGGATGGCAATGTCAGCGCGTGTCAGCAGCGCGCGATACCTCCCGTGCCACGCTCTCCGGCGCTTCAGCCGGGCAGCTTACGGCGCGCCCATGCGGTACGGCAATTCCGGATTAGCCAGTTCAGGTTCGACTAAAGTCTAAGGTCGTCACATAGGGTTAACCATGTGGCAGCGCACATAGGCGCACACAAATAATGTGCGTTTTGCACTTGACGCCTGCGTGCGAAATGCACATACTCACCTCATCAACCGATGAGGCCCCCGATGCCCGCAGCACTCACAGAACTGGATCGCTTCTGCGCCGCCGCCGCTTTCATCGACGGCATGTGCAAGGCGCTGATGCCCAAGCGCGAGGCTTACGAATTTCCGGCTCCGGCCGTGCACAGCATCGGCGCGGACGATGCGGCGCTCTACTGCCAGGAAGAGTGCATTCGCATCGACCGCGAGGACAAGGCCGCCTTCTTCGCTGCGTGCCGCGACAAGCTCGATGCCAGCCTCGCCCGCATCGCCGCCAGTGATGACATCACCCGCTACTCGATCGCGGCGGAGTGATGACCATGAGAACCGTCACCTACTGGATTCCAGCTCCGACCCTAACCGAGGCTGGCGTCATTGCCCGTGCCCTCCATCGCGGGGCTGTTCCGCGCATGCCCTGGCATAGCGACGAAACCGCCTGCCAGCGCCGCGCCGACGCGTGCAACGAGATCCTCGGCGCCCGCCCGGTCAAGCCCTACGCCGTGGTGATCGAGGAGCGCGCCGTCGATGACGGCCTGATCACGAACGCATGGCGGGCTGACGCGGTCGGCAAGATCGCGGCCAGCGTCGCCACGCTTTACGCGGGCTGCTGGCTCGTCGGGCTGGGGACGTTCCTATGAGCATCGAAGAGGCCAACGACGGCGGATCGGCCTTCCCCCTCATGGGGTTCCCTGCTCCAGGGGGCGGCTTCCTGTACCAGCCCGGCATGTCCTTGCGCGACTGGCTGGCGGGACAGGCGCTGGCGGGTCTCTGCGCGAACCCAGGCGGGCCGTTCCAAGCGAACGCAATGCAGGGCTGGGGGATGTGCAACTGCGACGAGCACACAGTTGCGAGAACTGCCTACACCCTAGCCGATGCCATGCTCGCTGCTAGCGAGACACTTCGATGACCTGGTTCTGGCAGCCCCTCATCAGCCCGGCCGTCGGCGCGTACTGCCTCCTCGGCGTCGTAGTGGTCGGCGTCATCTGGCGCGTGTTCGACCGCGCCAGGCGGCCGGCGCACGACCCGCACTCTCAGCCATACGGTGATCAATGACCGCGCTCAGCGACGAAGCGGCCCGGTTCCACAACCGGCTGCGGATCCTCCTCAACATCGAGGCCGGGGACTTCGCGGCAGCCGGCCTGACCTTCGAGCAGTGGCGCACGTTCGTCGCTGATCCGTTCCGCGCATTCATCCGCGCTGACGACCCGACCGCCGCTGCCATCTGGTCGATCGTCGAGGCGCGCGAAGTCAAGAGGCCCGCATGACCGCCATCCTACAAGCCGGCTTGCATTTCGACGTGCCCGCCGCCGCCTATCACGCCGACCCGGCGCCCGAGCCCTCGCTGTCGTCATCGATCGCCAAGGTGCTGCTCGAGCAGAGCCCGCGCCATGCGTGGCAGCAGCACCCGCGGCTCAACCCGGCTGGCATCGAGGAAGCGAGCACGCCGACCCGGCCGATGGAAATCGGGACAGTGGTTCATGCGCTGTTGCTCGGGCGCGGCGGCAAGATCGTCGTCGTCAGCGGCGACAGCTACCAGAAGAAGGACGCCCAGGCGGCGCGAGCAGCAGCCTACGGCGCCGGAGATTGCCCGATCCTTGAAACTGACCTTGCCAAGGCCGAGGCGATCGTTGCAGCGGCGCGCGAGCAGCTCGCCGAGGCTGGTTTCGCCGATGCCTTCGCCGAGGGAATGCCCGAGCCGGTTCTGATCTGGAAGGACAAGGCCGGCCCATGGTGCCGTGCCATGGTTGACTGGCTATTCATCGGCGACGGCACTGCCACCATCATCGACATCAAGACATCGAACACGTCCATTAGCCCGCACGGTGACGCGCTGGCGTGGAAGGTGGCCGATATGGCCTACGACGTCTCCGCGGCATTCTATGAGCGAGGGTTGGCCACGCTGCGCCCCGACCTCGCGGGCCGCATCAACTTCCGCCACCTCTGGCTCGAAATGGAACAGCCGCACTCGCTGGCGATCTCCGATCTCACCGAGTCCAACCAGACCCACGCGCACAAGATGGTGGCCGCGGCCATGGGCCTATGGCGCGATCATCTAGCAGCGGGAACCGATGCGAAGCATTGGCCGCGATGGCCGGCCTATGTCGGCAAGATCCAACGAGCGGGCCGATCGCATGACCAATGGAACGACCGCACAGCGGTAGGGCCGCTCGCCGACATCATCAACAGCGATCCATTCGTCTCCGTCCGCGAGGTGCAGCCCTACCGCGAACGTGATGACCTCATCACGGAGATTGCATCGTGAACGCTTTCAGCTTTGCGCCAGCCGTCCGCGAGCGAGTTGGCTTGATCATTGCCTTGGCGGGCCCCTCCGGCAGTGGAAAAACCCTGTCAGCGCTCAAGATCGCGCGAGGGCTGGCCGGCGGCGATGACAGCAAGATCGCGCTCGTCGACACAGAGGCCGGGCGCGGCCTGCACTATGCGCCGGCGCCGGGCGAGAAAGCTGGGCCGGATCGGTTCGCCTTCAACTATGCCGACATGAAGCCACCGTTCTCGCCGGAAGCCTACACGGACGCCATCAAGGCCGCCGACAGCGCTGGGTTCGAAGTCGTCGTGATCGACAGCGGCTCGCACCTATGGGAGGGCGAAGGCGGCGTGCAGGATCAGCACGACGCGATCCTTGATGCCGAGGTCGAGCGCGCCCGCAAGAACCACAACGGGAATTGGGCATTCGACGAAGATCGCACCCGCGATCGTCTCTCGGTCGGGGCGTGGAAGAAGCCGAAAGCCGCGCACAAGCGCTTCGTCTCCCGGCTCCTACAGACCAGAGCTCACATCATCATCTGCCTGCGCGCCGACGAGAAGATGCGCATGGAGAAGGTCAAGGACGACCGCGGCCGAGAGAAAACCGTCATCATCCAGGCGAAGGACATGCCGCCTGCCGAGCGCTGGCAGCCGATCTGCGAGAAGCGCCTGCCCTACGAGATGACCGTCTCGTTCGTGCTGACACCAGACCGGCCGGGTTTCCCCGTCCCGATCAAGCTGCAGGAGCAGCACCGACATGCTGTGACGCTCGATAGGCCGCTGTCCGAGGAAACCGGGAGGCTGCTGGCGGAATGGGCCCGAGGCGGCAAGCAGACCACCGCGCGTCCGGCGGTGCAGGGCGATGGGCAGGGGGCTGTTCCCGGCCGACCGCTCGACGCGCCCGACGATTTCCCCGGCGACCAGCCATCCGACCCGGTCCAAGTGCTCGTCGACGAGGCCCGTCGCGCGGCGATGGATGGTCTCGACGCCTACCAGCGCTATTTCGGCGGCCTCAGCCGGGCCGACAAGACGCTCCTGGTCGACCGCGGTGAGCACGCGAAGAACAAGGACATGGCCGCCCAAGCCGACCGACCGGCCGACTACGGTGCCGACGCCACGGAAGGAGCGCAGCCATGAACTGCCGCCTCCTCCCGTGTGAAGGGAGGCTTCCCGAGGTAAGCCGTTGGAAAGACACGGCAGGGCCGGAGCGCGTGTGCGCATCTGCGCCCGTTTCGTTCCCCCAGCGTTCGCCTTCGGTGGTTCAAGATCACCAGAGAGCACTCCCTATGCTGGGGGCTCGGTGATGGCTCGCTGTACCTACTGCAACGATACGGGCTGGGTAGCCATCCGCTCGCGCGACGGCTCCTACGCCTTCGCCGGTCCTGTCCCGGATGACGCCAAAGGCTACGCAGATGCGGACTGCTGGCAATGCGACAGCGGGGCACCGCCAAAGGCCCTGAGTGACAAGGATGATGCCCCCTCTTCGGACATCGAAGGTCCGGCACTCCCTATGCTGGGAGGTGCGCGCCATGGATAGGATTGTGCCGACCGACAAGGAAGCCGCGCTTCGGGCGATCATCGACGAGATGAATCGCGAGCGAAAGGCGATTTGCGCCGCGCTCGGTTGTGTCGACAGGCCCGGCGTGTCCCTGAAATTCATAGGCATTCTGCGTCGAGACCTCGACAAGGCTCACGAGCGCCATGTCGAACTGCTTCGCTCATGGGATAACGCCACGCTCACCGAGCGGCAGGAACTGGACCGGCTGCGGCGCGGCTGGGGTCCAACGACGCCGACCGAACGCATGGCGCGCCACGCCGACCTCGTCGACTGCCTTCAGGTCTTGTCGTGCGCCATGTCGGACGTGCTCACCGATGTCGACGAAGAAGCCGACGCCGAGGCAGCACAGAAGCGTCTCGATGAAGCCTATGAGCGGCTGAGCAAAGGCTACGCGCAGATCTCCGCCCTCATCGGCAAGATGATCGAGCCGCCTGCCAACCCCGACAAGCATTTCACCGTCTTCGAGCGTGTCTGCGGCTGGCTCAAGCGGCACTCCCCCCTCCCTCCTGCTGGGGAGGTGAAGTGATGACGGCTCCCGTCCGCCTCCAGCTCTCGCGCCGCAAGGGCTTCAACCTGCAGGCTCTGTCGCAGGCCACCAATGGGCTGCCGGCTGTCAAGGTCACGCGCCGGGGACCGTGGGGAAACCCGTTCGAGGTCTGGCAGGACACCTACGAGAGCGCGCCCAACTGGCACGTCAGCGATGGCCCATGCCACTGGGGGCCCTTCACCACCAAAGCCGAGGCTGTTGCCGAGGCGGTGCGCCTGCACCGCGCCGAGATCACAGTCGAGGGACCGCACAACCACCGGCTCAAGCGCCCTGTCCCAACGCGCAGCGACATCATCAAGGCTTTGCGCGGCAAGAACCTCGCCTGCTGGTGCGCTCTTTCGGCCCCGTGCCATGCCGACGTGCTGCTCGAACTGGCGAACCGGCCGATCTGCGACGACCCCACCCCCTCTGCCCAGGGGAGCGGGCGATGAGCGGCTTTGACCTTCTGGGCGATCCGGTAGCCGCTCCGTGGGAGGAAGCGCTTGCCAAGAGCGCGAGCATCCTCAAGATGGCCATCGACCAGTTCAGCCCAACGCACATCGTTTCGATGGTGTCCGGGGGCAAAGACAGCGCGGCCTCCGACCAGGTTGCCCGCGAGCTAGGGGCGAATCTCGATTTCGTCATCCATGGCAATACGCGATGCGGCATCCCGCACACGAGCCGCTTCGTGCTCGACACCTATGGCCGGCTTGGCGATTTGGCAGAAGCCGACGCCGGCACCGCCTATGAGGATTATGTTCTCCGCAAGGGCTTCTTCGGCGTCGGGCCAGACGCGCACGGTTTCGCCTATCGCATTCTGAAGGCGACGCCTTTCCGCAAGGCGGTCTCCAAGCATATCCGGCAGGGCAAGCGAGATGTCCGCGTTCTCCTGCTCAACGGGGCTCGCAAGGACGAGTCTGAGAACCGGAAGGCGCGGCTAGAGGTCTTCCGTCGCGATCCCGCCATGAAGGGCAACATCTGGGTCAACTTGATCCATGATTGGTCACAAGAAGCCCGCGACAGCTACCTCGAAAGCCGCCAGACCCCGATCAACCCGGTTGCCAAGGCTCTCTGCCGCTCTGGCGAGTGCATGTGCGGGACCATGCAGACCGAGGCCGAACGCATCGAGGCAGCCATCCTCTACCCGCAATGGGGAAACTGGCTATCCGAACTGGAGCAAGAGGCGATCCGCCTTCACGGCTTTGGCTGGGGCAAACCCTTTCCGAAACCTCGCGATGAGCGCCAAGGCGAACTGTTCGCGCCCATGTGCTCAGACTGCATCAGGAGGGCCGCAGCATGACCAACACCGACAGCGCAGAGAATGTGGTCGCGGAGCTGCGGCGCGAAGTGGCGCACCGGCTTCAAGATGGAATGCTTCGCTACGCTAAGTTTTTCTCCGCCGATAACGTCTCCGGCCTGCTCGCCCTCATCGAATCCCAGCGCGCCACCATCGAGAGGCAGGATGATGAACTGATCGGAGAGCGCTGGCACGCTGATGAAGCCGCTCGCCAGCGAGACGTAGTCAAGGCCGCCCTCGCCGCCGCAAAGGCTGAGAAGGAGAGGCTGCGGGAAGCGTTAGAGCCGTTCGCTCGCGAGGCAGACGCTCGTTCCAATCTTGTACTGGGGCCTGACATTGATGGATGGCCCATCGGCGGCAGCGCATTGACGCTCGGCGATTTGCGCCGCGCTCGCGCCGCCCTCACCCCGCCCGCGACGGGAGATGGCGCGGTGGCGGAGGCGGTTATCGATCCCCATCCAACAATACCGCCTGACGTTCTAACCATCGCTGAAGACCTGATCCCGCAGATGGACGCAGAGCTTGGGAAACGAATGCGCGGAAGCATGGTCTATTATGCTGCACGCGCGATCATGACCGAACGCGCCGCCCTCGCCGCCTCCCCAGCGCCTGCCCCTGCTGCGGGGGTGGCGGTGCCGGATGGATGGAAGCTGGTGCCGGTCGAGCCGACAGTGGATATGATCGGCGACGGCGGGATGGCCATGTTCAAGAGCGACATGGCTACCGGCATGAATCCCCGCGAGGCAACGATCGCAGTTTATCGCGCGATGATCGCTGCCGCCCCCTCTCCGAAGGCCGGGGAGACGGGGAATGGGTGATCTTATGAGTGGCATCCGCGAGGGTCGGCCAGAACCTATCATCGTTCAGGCCGTGGCGCTCAGGAAGCGCATGCTTACTCGCATCGACTTCGCTTGCAACGACCCGGATAACGGGGGCTTCGCGGGCCGTGTCGTCCGCATCGACTATCGCGGCAATGAACTGGAGGCTGACGACTGGGATAAAGGCTATGCCTTCACCGTCGATGCGACGCGCAACCGGGTTCGCATCCATCGCCGCTGGTATCAGGCCCAGAGCTATAAGCCGTGGTACGGCAACTGGTGCTGGGATGCGTACTGGTTCAAGCCGCGCGAG
>CAMLOC010000047.1 GCA_946481465.1 uncultured Shinella sp.
GAAGCGCGTGCCGGCCGCGAGGGAAAGGTTTCCTGCGAGGGAGAAATCATCCTGGCGCCCGTCGAGCGTCGAGCCGGTGCGCAGGAAGACGCCGGTCGTCATGTCGCTCGCGGTCCCGACGGTGAGATTGCCGCCCGTCACCGTCAGGTAGCTATCGTAGAGATTGATTTCGCTCCAGTTCCGGATATCGCTTCCGGCGTGCGTCGCGTGGGAGGCGTCGGACAGGTTGAGCACATCGGTTCCCCCGCCGCCGCCGTTGAGGACCGTGATGCCGGAAAGGCTGCCCCGCAGGGTCATCGTATCGTCGCCCAGCCCGAGATCCACGCGACCGTTGACCGTCGCGCCGGCCGCGACGACCACGTTGCTGTCTCCGTCGCCGTTGGAAATGCCATTGCCGGAGGTGGATTCCACCACCGCGCCGGCCTCGACATTGATGTTCGTCAGAACGTCGGCGAGCGATGCCGTCGCGATGCCATACCCGGTTCCTCCGAGAATATGGCCCGTGACCGTGATCGTTGCCGCGTTGCCCGGCGTTCCGGCAAGGCTCCCATGGTCGGTGCTGATGCCGTTGTCCGCGCCTTCCGCATTGTTGACGTCGACGGTGAGCGCGGAACTATTGCTGCCCGTATAGACAGCAATACCGTTGCTCGTACTGCCCACCGCGGTGCCGGTCGACGTCACGGTAACCGGCCCGGTACCAAGATGCTGGAGATGAATACCCGACCTCTCGCCATTCGTATCAACGGCGTTGATCGTCGCACTCGTGCTCGATGCGGTGGCATAGGCGTAGATTCCGTGGAGTAGATCGCCGGTGGCTGTCCCTGTCGAATCGATCCGGAGGGCGCCCGTGCCTTCGTTCTGCACAATGATGCCATGGTCCCGCCCGAGCGTGTCCATAGCGGTGACGGCAACATCGGTACCGTAATTGTCGGCGCGTATCCCGTCTCCGGCTGTCCCCCTCGCCAATCCGGTCGACGTTATGTTCAAAGCCCCCGTGGTCCGGTTGTGACCGAAGATGCCCTGAATGGCACCCTGCGTATCGACCGCTTCGATCGTCATGCTGGTGCCGGAAAAACTGTAGCTGAAGATACCGGCCATGTCGGACCCGATGACGGTGCCCGTCGAAACGATGTTGATCGCACCGCTGCCGCGGTGATCGATGTTGATGCCGTTGTTTGCACCTTGCGCATCGTGCACCCGGACGATCGTATCCACGCCGTAGTTGCTGGCGCGGATGCCGTCGCCGCCGGCAGCTGCCGATGTCACGGAACCGGTCGACACGAGATTGAGATCGCCGCTGATATCGTTGTCGATGGCGATGCTGAAATCGCCGTCCGTCGCAATCGTCGACGCGTTGTTGTCGATAAAGCTGGCGCCGCCGACGCCCGAAACGGACATGCCGTACCCGCCGCCCGTGACGTCCAGCCCGAAGCCGGGATCTGTGGTGACTTCGACAGGAACACTGTCGATAATCTCCTGCGTGACATCGGTGCCCGAAGAAGGACCGGAGCAAACCGATACCGCCCCCGCGGTGCAACTGCCGGCGATTGCCGGTTGCACCATCGGCAGCGTCGCGGCAAAGACCACGGGGGAGCCGATGGCGACGCCAGACAGCAACCGGAGGGCGACTGAGCGGCCAGCGTATTGTCCCTTGAAGTCTCTCATCTGAGTGCCCGATGCCATGTGTTCTTGCGGTTGACACTGCCTGTCGCCATCGCGCGCCGCGTGCGGTCCGTGGCGATGGCGAATTATTGTTCGGGATCTGTTAACGATGATTGAAAAAAATATTCGGGCGGAAAAGAGCGCACACAAAAGCGCATTTTCAGGGCTTCACCATCTGTTAACCATAAACTAACCCTTCGCCAATAGAGTGTAGGCGAGCACGGGAGCGCTGAGAACAACGATATTTTTCAAAGCCTTACTCGCCAGAGCCCGAGCATACCACCCAGCATCGGGCGTTCAGCTTGCCCGAAAGATCGAAAAGGTTCGCAGGCCGCAGTCATGGCAGAGGCAAAAGCAAGAGATCACGAAGCGGCGGTGCCGCGCCTGTCATGGCGCCTGGCCGGTCTTCTGCTTGCCGGCACCATGCTTGCCGGCGCGCCCGCCATCGCCCAGCAACGGACGGCGGACGAGACCGCGACATTCCAGGAGCCGCTGGATCCCCTCGTCGAGAACACCGGGAACGGCACAGCGGACGCAACCGCAGGGCTGCCGGGTGCCGAGACGACGGCATCGGTCGGAGGCTCCGGCGAGCCGGCCCTGACGGGCGACCAGGCCGACGCGCTCGCCGAGACCGCGCGCGACAACGAGGCCCTCCGACGCGCGGCCCGCGAGGGCGAGCGGCTGAACCTGCGGGAAGGCGGCCCGGAAACGGCCCGCAGCGAATTCACCGATCCCTATGAGCCGCCCGGCATCCGCGTCGGCACGTTCCTGCTCCGGCCCTCGATCACCCAGAGCATCGGCCATGAGCGCACGAAATCCGGCAGCACGACCAGCCGGACCTATTGGCAGACCGGCTTTCGCGGCTCTCTGACCTCCGACTGGGCACGCCACCAGCTGACCATCGACGCCGAGGGCCTCTACCAGCGCAATATCAGCGGCACCGGGGAGACGGAACCGCAGGTGCGCATCGACAGCGACCTGCGCCTCGACCACAGCGACGACACGATCGCCAATCTCACCGCCGGCTACGGTTTCGAGCGCGAGGACGCGGCCGATCCCAACGCCGTCGACGGCGCCAGCACCCAGTCGGGTGTCCATAATTTCACCGCCGGCGCGCGCGTCCAGCGGGATTTCGGCGTGATCCGCGGCACGATCGGCGCGCAGATCGAGCGCGAGGTCTATGGCTCGGCGAAGCTCGCCAATGGCGGCAAGCTCAGCCTTTCCGACCGCAACTTCACCGAAGGCACCCTGATGGGGCGTGTCGGCTTCGAACTGTCGCCGGCGCTGATCCCCTATCTGGAAGCCTCGATCGGCCGCGCGCTTTACGACGAGAAACGCGATTCGCTCGGCTATGAGCGCTCCCGCTCGACAATGGGCGCCCGTGCCGGCGTGGAAATCGATCTCGGCGAGAAGCTGCGCGGCGATCTCGGCATGGGCTACCGGCGCGCCGCCTTCGACGACAGCCGCCTGAAATCCATCGCCGCCCTGGCGCTCGACGGCACGCTTACCTGGTCGCCGCAGCGCGGCACCGAACTCCGGCTCGGCCTCATAACGCAGATCGAACCGTCGACCACCGCGGGAGAAAGCGGCTACGTCGCCTATACGACCACGGCCGACCTGACGCATGAACTGCGCGAGAACCTCGTCGCGCGGCTGAGCGGCGCCTATACCTGGCGGGACTTCTCCTCCTCCGGCAGCGCCGACCAGGACGTCTATCTCGTCGGCACGGGCCTTACCTGGGACCTCAACCGCTGGCTCGCCCTGACGGGCGACGTCTCCTACGAACTGACCCGCCCGGCGCGCGGCACCGACACCGGCATCACGCGCGCCGGCATCGGCCTCGTCCTGCGCCGCTGACCGTTACGACAGCTTGGCGACCAGCTCCTTCAGCGGTCCCTCGACGGCCGGGCGGATATCCGCACGGGCCAGCGCGAAGGCGATGTTGGCGAGGATGAAGCCATCCTTGGCGCCGCAGTCGTAGGTCTCGCCGCGGAAGTGGTAGGCGGCGAATTTCTGGGCATCGGCGAGCTTCACCATGGCATCGGTGAGCTGGATCTCGTTGCCGGCGCCGCGCTCCTGCGTGGAGAGGATCGGGAAGATTTCCGGCTGGAGGATGTAGCGGCCGTTGATGAAGAAGTTGGAGGGCGCGGTGCCCGGCGCGGGCTTCTCGACCATCTTCGTGATGGCAAAGCCCTCGCCGATCGTCTCGCCGACGCCGACGATGCCGTATTTGTGCGCCTGGTCGGGCGCGCATTCCTCGACGGCGATGATGTTGGCGCCGCTGTGCTCGAAGAGTTCCACCATGCCCTTCATGCAGCCTTTTTCCGCCTTCATGATCATGTCGGGCAGGAGCAGCGCGAAAGGTTCGTTGCCGACGAGCTCGCGGGCACACCAGACCGCATGGCCGAGACCGAGCGGCTCCTGCTGGCGGGTGAAGCTCGTCGAGCCGGCGACCGGCAGGATGCTTTCGAGCAGCGTCAGCTCGGCGGTCTTGTTGCGCTGGCGCAGCGTCTGCTCCAGTTCGACCTGGATATCGAAATAATCCTCGATGACCGCCTTGGAGCGGCCCGTCACGAAGATCAGGTGCTCGATACCGGCGTCCAGGGCCTCGTCCACCACATACTGGATGACGGGCTTGTCCACGACGGTCAGCATTTCCTTCGGCACGGCCTTGGTGGCCGGAAGGAAGCGGGTGCCGAGACCGGCCACTGGGAAGACTGCTTTGCGAACCTTGCGTGCCTGCGACATATTCACCTCGTTGCGCCCGTCGCCGTCATGGCCGGGACGTATTTGTGCGGGGATAGGATCCAATTGCTATTTTTTTGCAAAGGAAGACTTTTTTGCGAAGGAAGACGGGGCAAATTTTTGATGGTAAAGAATTTGTTGACTTCGTTTTTATAAGTTTTGCGTTCAGCCGATGGTTCCACACCATCGTACCGAAATTTGAGAAACGGACACGACAGCCGATGACACAGAATCTGAAAACCGTTCTGCGCCGATCCGCGCTCACTCTCCTCCTGTCGGCCGGACTTTTCGCCCAGGCCACCGCCGCCCGCGCGGATACGCGCTTCCAGCAGTGGATCGCCGATTTCTACGCAACCGCGGCCGAGGCCGGCATCAGCAAATCGACCTACCAGAAGGCGTTTTCCGGCGTCAAGACACCCGATCCCGACGTTCTGGAAAAGGCCGCCTACCAGCCGGAATTCAAGCACAAGATCTGGGACTATCTGGATTCGCGCGTCAACCCCTACACGGTGCGCATCGGCCAGGAGATGGCCGCCAAGCATGGCCGCACGCTTGCGGCCATCGAGCGGCATTTCGGCGTCGACCGCAACATCCTGCTGGCCATCTGGTCGATGGAATCGAACTACGGCGCGGTGCTGGAGAAGGACGACCGGCTGCACTATGTGCCGCGCGCGCTGGCAACGCTCGCCTATGCCGACAAGAAGCGGGCGAAATATGCGCGCACGCAGCTTGTCGCGGCGCTGAAGATCCTCCAGCGCGGCGACATCGCGGCCGGCAAGATGACCGGCTCGTGGGCCGGCGCCATGGGCCACACCCAGTTCATCCCGACGAGCTACATGATCTATGCCGTCGATGCGGACGGCAACGGCCATCGCGACATCTGGAACTCGGTGCCGGACGCGCTGGCGACGGCCGCGAACCTGCTTGCCAAGAACGGCTGGCAGGCGGACAAGACCTGGGGCTACGAGATCGTCGTGCCGCAGGGCGGCAGCAAATATTCCGGCCAGACGAAGACGCTCGCCCAATGGGCGAAACTCGGCTTCACGCGTCCGAACGGCAGCGGCTTCAAGAACGGCGCCGACCGGGCCGAGCTGAAACTGCCGGCCAATGGCGGCCCGGGCTTCCTGATGACCAAGAACTTCTTCGTCATCAAGCGCTACAATGCATCGGATTCCTACGCCATGGGCGTCGGCATGCTGGCCGACCGGCTCGCCGGCTACGGCGGCGTCAAGCAGCGCTGGCCGCGCCCGGACGGCGCGCTCGACATCACGGAGAAGTTCGAGCTTCAGACGCGCCTCAAGGAACTCGGCTACTACGAGGGCGAGGTCGACGGCAATTTCGGCTCCGGCTCCAAGGCCGCCATCGAAGCCTTCCAGAACCGCATGGGCCTTGCAGCCGACGGCCAGCCGAGCCAGCAATTGCTGCGCGCGCTGCGCCGCTAGATCATCCGGCAAGGACGAAAAAGGGCGCCACGGCGCCCTTTTTGCTGCCGGGCTTTCGCCCGGCGCGCGCATTTGCCATCATGCCGCCACCACGATCCCGCAGGATCGCGGGCAAGACGGGAGCCCTCGCGATGAGCACGACGACCACCTTGCGGATTGTGCGCCTTGGCCTTGCCCTCGTGGCGGGGGCGAGCGTCGTGGTGACCGCCCTTCCGGCCGGCGCGCAACAGCGCAAGGAGCGCAAGACCATCCTGGAACTGCTCTTCGGCAAGCCGAAGCGCGAGGAGGTGGCACCGGAGCGGCAGGTCAGGAAGCCGCGCACCGTCAACCGCAAGAAGAAGCAGGCGACCGCTGTCGCCAAGCGGCCCGAGCCGGCGGCAATCGAGAAATCGCCGGACGCCAAGGTCGTGCTCGTCGTCGGCGACTTCATCGCCGGCAGCCTCGGCGAGGGCCTTGTCGCCGCCTTCGAGGCCACGCCGGGCATCGTGGTCGAGCGCCGCACCAACGGCTCCTCCGGCATCGTACGCGAGGACTATTACGACTGGCCGGCATCCCTGCCCGGCCTGATCACCGAAACCAAGCCCGCCCTCGTCGTCCTCAGCATCGGCGCCAACGATCGCCAGCAGATGTCGGTGGCCGGGGAAAAGGAAAAGTTCCGCTCCGAGGCCTGGACCCGGGAATACGAAGCGCGTGTCGAGCGCCTCGCGACGCTTGCCCGCGCGGGCGGCAAGCCGATGATGTGGATCGGCATGCCGGCCTTCCAGTCCTCGGCCATGACGGCCGACATGACGACGCTCAACACGATCTACCGCGCCGGCGTCGAGAAGGCCGGCGGCGAGTTCATCGACATCTGGGACGGTTTCGTCGACGAGAACGGCAAGTTCGTCATTTCCGGCTCTGACATCAACGGCCAGCAGGTGCGCCTGCGCGGCTCCGACGGCATCAACTTCACCAAGGCCGGCAAGCGCAAGCTCGCCTTCTATGTGGAAAAGGAAATCCGCCGCGTGCTGGGCGATGCCGCCGCCGACGGCCCCGGCTTGCAGGGCGACCTCAAGGACCTCGTGGTGACCGCGCCCGCCGAGGACACGGAAATCACCAAGACGCTGCCGATCAGCCTCGCCGACCCGGCGCTCGACGGCGGCACGGCGCTGCTTGGCGGCGCCCCGATCAAGGGCAACGGCAAGAGCCTGCGCGAGAAGCTGGTGGAGAAGGGCGAGATCGCCGATGCTCCGCTGGGCCGTGTCGACGATTTTCGCGTGAAAAAGACCGCGACGCCCTGATCGACGGCCCACGCCGGTTCAGGCGACGACGCGCGGCAGCGTGATGCGGGCGCAAAGGCCGGGCTTGCGGTTTTCCAGCGTGAAGCTGCCGCTTGCCTCCTCGACGAAGCTCTCGGCAATGGCCAGCCCCAATCCCGCGCCCTCGCTGGTCGTATCGAGACGGCCGCCGCGTTTCAACACGAACTCGATCTCGCCTTCGGGAATGCCCGGCCCGTCGTCGACAACCTCGATAACCGCCGCCGCGCCCTCCGCCCGGGCCAGGATGCCGACGGTGGTCCTGGCATAGCGGGCGGCGTTTTCCGCAAGACTGCCGAGGATCTCGGCAAGGTCCTCCGCATCGATGCGCAGCAGGAGGCCCGGCTCGATCTCCTGCTGCCAATCGAGATCCCCGCCGGCCGGCGTGCGCGAGACGACACCGACGACCTGCGCGGCGACGCGGGCGAGATCGCTGCGCGCCGTATGCCCACGCTCCGCCTGGCGTGCGCGGGCCATCTCGTGATCGACATGGCGACGCATGCGCAGGATGATCGCCTCGATATCGCGGGCGACATCCTCCTCGCCCCGTTCGCGCAGGCGCAGCACGTCGCCCGAGAGGATCTGCAGCGGCGTCTTGAACCCGTGGGCAAGGTCGGCCGCCCGCTCGCGCGCCTTGCGCAACTGGTTCTCGCGCGATTGCAGGAGGGCGTCCACCTCGCCGGTGAGCGGCAGCACCTCGTCCGGAAAATCGGTGCCGAGCCGTTCCGCCTTGCCGGCGCGGATGGCCGAAAGGCGTTCCGTCAGCGTCGCGAGCGGGCGGAGGCCGACGAAGATCTGCACGAAGCTTGCCGCCAGCAGGAGCACGGCGAGCGCCTGCAGGTAGGGCAGGAGATCCCCCTCGAACTCGTCCGTCGCGCGGGAAATATCCGTGCGGTCGATGGCGACGGCGACGCGCAAGGGCAGCGCCCCGGCCCGCTCGCTGGTCACCACCTCGCGCTCGACGAGCAGCAGCGGCGCATCGCCCGGCCCCCTGATCGTCGCCGTATGGACGCCGCCGGCCGGGATATCCGGCAAAGCCAGCACGTCGTCCCAGAGCGAGCGTGAACGCAGGCGCTCTCCCTCGCCCTCGATCTGCCAGTAGAGTCCGGAAAGCGGCCGGTCGAAACGCGGATCGACCGGCGGCTTGACGAGATGCAGGCTCGCGCCCGGCTGCTCGGCGAGGCCGGCGATCACCTGGTTGAGGTGCAGCACCAGCTCGGCGGCGATGCGGCGCTCCACATGCCGCTCGAACAGCGTCGACAGAACGAAGAACGCCGCCACGAGGGCGGCGATGATGGAGCCGGCGCCGGCAAGCGCCAGGCGAAGGCGCAGCGAGCGGCGCGTCACGGCGCGGTCTCGCCCATGTAGTAGCCGAAGCCCCGCCGCGTGCCGATGGCGACGGCCCCGAGCTTCTTGCGCAGCCGCGCGACAAGCGCCTCCAGCGCATTGGCATCGCGCGAGAAATCGTCGCCGTAGAGATGTTCCTGCAACTCGGTCGGCGGCACGATGCGATCGCGGTGATGGCCGAGATAGCTGACGAGCCGGTATTCGAGCGGCGTCAGCGACTGCGGCACGCCGTTGACGCTGACGCGCATCGCCCGCGTATCGATGGTGACGGCGCCGACGGCAATGGTCGCCGCGCCATGACCGACGGAACGGCGGATGAGCGCGCGGGCGCGGGCGAGCAGTTCCTCGAACTGGAAGGGCTTGGGCAGGTAGTCGTCCGCCCCCGCATCGATGCCCTCGACGCGCTCGGCCCAGCTTCCGCGCGCCGTCAACACCAGCACCGGCATGTGCCGGCCGTTGGCGCGCCAGCGCTTGAGGAGCGACATGCCGTCCATGCTGGGCAGGCCGAGATCGAGGATGATGAGGTCGTAGTCCTCGGTGTCGCCGAGGAACCAGGCGTCCTTGCCGTCCGAGGCGGTCTCGACGGTATAGCCGGCCCCCGTCAGCACGGTGGAAACGTCGGCCGCGATGCGGGCATCGTCCTCGACCAGAAGCAGGCGCATCAGTCGTCGTCGTCCTCTACGATCGCCATCGTCTTGGCATCGAGCTGCAGCTCGATGATCTGGCCGGACGGCTGGATGAATTCCAGCTCATATATATAGCGATCGTTCTCGCGCTCAAGCTCGACTTCGATAAGGTCGCCCTCGACATGCTTGCGCGCTTCCTGGATGATTTCTTCGAGCGGGCGCACGAGGCCTTGCTCGAGGGCGCGGCGGGCTTCCTCGTGCTCCACCGCATCGTCGTCGTCATCCGCCTGCGCGCCCATCGGCGGGGCAACGGAGAGGGCGACGAACAGGGCGAGCGCCAGCGGAAAGGGGGTCAGTATCTTCTTGATCATGGGCCTACCTATACGCGCATCAAGCTGACAAATCGCTGACAGCGCCTGTCAGGCAAGCAACAGGCGGCCTGTGCGAAACCTCTCTCCACAACGACAGGAAAGGACTTCGCCATGCGCCTCATCACGACCGGTCTTCTCGCCGCCAGCCTGCTTGCCCTCAGCGTGCCGGCCCTTGCGGAAACCACCACCGCACCCGTTCGCAAGACGCTGGAACAGGTCGCCACGGAACTTTCGGCCAGGGGCTACGTTATCCGCGAGCTCGAAATGGACGATGGCCACTTCGAGGCAAAGATCGTGGATGCAAAAAACGTGATCAGC
The DNA here is from genome assembly GCA_946481465.1 of uncultured Shinella sp. The sequence continues at coordinate 9,807 of CAMLOC010000047.1, forward strand.
GAAGCCAAGATCGACAGCTACACCGGTGAGATCCTGCGCCTCGAGCGCGAAGACTGATCCCCGCCCTCTACCCATTCCATTGACCTCCCAAAAGAACAAGGACATCTCTCATGGTTAAGATCACCGGCACCTCCACCGCCAACACGCTCAAGGGCAAGTCGACGGCGGACGACATCTACGGCAAGGGCGGCAACGACAAGCTCTTCGGCTACGGCGGCAACGACGACCTGGAAGGCGGCACCGGCAACGACTGGCTGCAGGGCGGCACCGGCAACGACGAGCTGACCGGCGGCTCGGGCCGCGACACCTTCGTCTTCTCCGCCGGCCGCGACGAGATCGACGATTTCTCCACGAGCGCCGACAAGATCGTCATCGACAGCGCGCTCGGCGTGAAGAGCTTTGCCGAACTGAAGGCGATCGCCAAGACCGTCGACGGCGGCGAGGACGTGCGCTTCGACTTCGGCGACGGCAACACGCTGACGCTCGAGGACACCAAGCTGTCGAGCCTCAAGGAAAGCCACTTCTCCTTCAAGGCCGTCGACACCGACGAGCCGAAGGACCCGCTCTCCGGCGATAACGTGCTGAACGGCAACGGCAAGGCCAACACCATCTCCGGCGGCGACGGCAATGACCGGATCTCCGGCCATGGCGGCAACGACAAGCTTTCGGGCGATGCCGGCAACGACAAGATCTGGGGCGGCTCCGGCCATGACGACCTGGAGGGCGGTTCCGGCAACGACAAGCTCTACGGCGGTTCGGGCAATGACGACCTCGAGGGCGGCTCCGGCAACGACCGCCTGGACGGCGGCTCCGGCAACAACGAACTGGAAGGCGGCGCGGGCCGCGACACCTTCGTCTTCAAGACCGGCAAGACCGAGATCGAGGACTTCCAGACCAATTTCGACAAGATCGAGATTGCGAAAAGCCTCGGCGTTTCGAGCTTCGCCGACCTGACGGACATTGCCCGCACGGCCGATGGCGGCAAGGATGTGGTGTTCGATTTCGGCCAGAGCGAGCTGCGCCTCGAAGACATCAAGCTCGCCGATCTCTCGGCATCGGATTTCCTCTTCGTCTGAGGCAGGCGGTACGGACACCCCCTCATCCGGCCCTTCGGGCCACCTTCTCCCCGCGGGGAGAAGGGGAGGATGGCAACGTCGCGTTTTCCCCTTCTCCCCACGGGGAGAAGGTGGCGGCAGCCGGATGAGGGGGCTTTTACAATAGCAAAGGGCGCGCCGGTTTGCCGGCGCGCCCTTTCGTCATTTCCGGCAATCTCAGCGCGGCAGCGTGGTCGAGCCCATCAGGGCCTCGTCGATGGCGCGGGCGGCCTGGCGGCCTTCGCG
>CAMLOC010000048.1 GCA_946481465.1 uncultured Shinella sp.
GTGCCGAAGAAGATCCAGCAGGTCATCCTCGCCTCGCCCGACCTTGACGTCGACGTCTTCGGCCAGCAATTGCGCGCCATCGGCAAGGACCGGCCGCAATTCACGCTCTTCGTTTCGCAGGACGACCGGGCCCTGACGCTCTCGCGCCGCATCTCCGGCAATGTCGACCGGCTCGGCCAGATCGATCCCTCGCAGGAGCCCTATCGCAGCATGCTGGAGAAGCAGGGCATCATCGTGCTCGACCTGACGGCGCTGAAATCCGGCGACAGCCTCAATCACGGGAAATTCGCCGAAAGCCCGGACGTGGTGCGGCTCATCGGCAACCGGCTGATCGCCGGCCAGACCGTCACGGATTCCGAGGTCGGCCTCGGCGACCGGCTCGGCGCGGTGGCGCTCGGCACGGCCCAGACGGTGGGCAGCGTCGCCAGCATCGCGGTCTCCACGCCCATCGCCGTCTTCGACCCGGTGACCCGCAAGAACTACAACGACCACTGGCTGCGCTTCGGCCAGTCCGTCGAGGACACCGCGGTGACCGCGACGGGGCAGTGAACGAAAAAGGCGGCCCCCGCGGGAGCCGCCCTTCCTTTGCAAATCCCGCGAGAATCAGCGGACCCAGATGACCTCACGGGTATTGCGGTCGATCAGAACGGGGCGCTGGTCGACATAGATGTAGCCGTAGCTGGGGCTTTCCGGCACCTCGACGATCTGCACGGTGTCGGGGATCAGCGCGCCGGCCTCCACCGGGCCTTCCAGCACGACGGGCTCCAGCGGATGGCGCTCGACATAGGTGATCGTCGTCTCCGGAATGTCGGCGGAGATGCTGGCCGTCGTCTCGACTTCCGGCGCATAGATCACCTGGCGGCTATCCGTGCGCACGATCACCGGGCGATTGTCGACATAGACATAGGCGAGATCCGGATGATCGGGGATCGGCGTCAGGGCGACGGTGTCGTCGAAGCGCGTGTCGGCGGTCACCTGGCCTTCCAGGATGACGGGCGGCGTCGGGTTCTCCATCACATAGACGCGGGCATCGTCCGGCACGGCGGCTTCCGCGCCGATCGCCACGCCCACCGCGCCGCCGACGATGGCACCCACCGGGCCGCCGACGACCGCGCCGGCTGCCGCGCCCGCCGCGCCGCCGGCCGCACCGCCGAGGACTTCCTTGTCGCCGTCGTCCGCGTGGGCCGCGGTGGCGCCGATGAGGGCCAAGGCGGCGCCGGCCATGAGAAATTTACGCATGTCATTCTCCTTCGAATATGGGTTTCCCACCCCTTCGACGGAGACAACGTCACTTTCCTTCTTCGGTTCCCCTCCGGGCGCGGCGGCGCATCACGATGTGTAACGCGCATTAACCTCGGTCCCGGGTCCGGTTTCAGGCGATTTCCGAATCGCGCCGGGCGATTTCGTAGTCCTCGTGGTGCACCTGCAGCCCTTCCGGCGTGACGACGACGATGCCGTAGGCGGCGGGTTCGTCGACCGAGAGCGAGGCGTTCGGCGCGTCGAAGGGCATCGGCTGCTGGTGCACCGGGCTCTTGAGGATCGAGAAGGGCACGCCGTGGTGGGAGCCGCCGATCGTGCGGTGTACATGGCCGGCGAAAATGTGGCGCACATTGCCGTGCTTCAGCACGATTTCGTAGAAGGCTTCCTCGTTGGAGAGCCGGATCGCGTCCATGCCGGTAAAGCCGGTCCTGTGCGGCGGATGGTGCATGAAGAGGAGGACGGGAAGGCCGCCGGCCGTGGAAAGCGCCCCGTCGAGCCAGGCGAGGCGTCTTTCGCAGAGATAGCCGGCATGGCTGCGCGGGTAATCGTAGGGCGGCGCGAAGAGCGTGTCGAGCAACACCACGCGGCAATCGTGAAAATCGATCACCTGCTGTACGAAGCCGTTCTCGTCCGGCTTCACATAGGAGAAGGTTTCGAGGAAACGTTCGCGATAGTCATGGTTGCCGATGGTGAGGGCGGCGGGCGGGGCGAGCAGCGACAGGAGATCGCGCAGGCGCTCGTAGGATTGCGTGTCGGCACGGTGCGTCAGGTCGCCGGTGAAGATCACCCGGTCGGCATCGGCATGATAGCGGTTGACGTGCTCGATGCCGGCGAGCAGGCGCTTGTAGGGATCGAGCCCGATGATGGTCGAGCCCTCGGGCACCATGTGCAGGTCGGTGAAGACAATAAGCTTGGTCATGAAAAGATCTCGCAGCCGGGAGGTGTCCGGTGATTTCCGGATACCTTTTCGTAGCGCGCGGACCTGTCGCATGAAAAGCTGTTGGAATGCCTCTCGATCTGATATATCAGGAGGAAAGAGGGCCGGGCCCGGCCGAGACGGAGCAAATCGACATGAGATGGAAGCGCACGATCCAGTTGCTGGATGTTCATTGCGAAGGCGAGATCGGCAAGGTGGCGATCGGCGGTGTGCCGAAGATCCCCGGCAACACGATCGCCGAGCAGCTCAACCACATCAACACGGTCGACGACAGCCTGCGCCGCTTCCTGTGCCTGGAGCCGCGTGCGGCGGCGACGGGTTCGGTGAACCTCCTCGTCCCCGCCAAGCGGCCGGAAGCCGATGCCGGCTTCATCATCCTGCAGGCCGACCAGGCGCATGCCTCCTCGGGCTCCAACTCGATCTGCGTCACCACGGCTTTGCTCGAATCCGGCATCGTGGAGATGAAGGAGCCGGAGACCGTGGTCGTGCTCGACACGGCCGCCGGCCTCGTCAAGGCGACGGCGACATGCCGCGACGGGCGCTGCGAGAAGGTCAAGCTCACCATGGTGCCGTCTTTCGTCCAGGAACTGGACGTCGAGATCGACACGCCGCACTGGGGCCGCGTGCGCTTCGACATTTCCTATGGCGGCATTTTCTATGCGCTCGTCGATGTCGACCAGATCGGCACGAAGATCGAGAAGGGCAATGCCCGCGCGCTGGTCGATGCCGGCATGGCGCTGAAGGACCTCATCAACAAGGCGATGACGGTCGTGCATCCGGAAATCCCGGAGATCAACGGCGTCGCCTATGTCATGTTCCGCGATCGCGATCCGGACGGCCTGGTGCGCACCGCCACGACCATGTGGCCCGGCCGCGTCGACCGCTCGCCCTGCGGCACCGGCAATTCCGCCAACCTCGCCACGCTGCATGCCCGCGGCCTTGCCAAGGTGGGCGACACGTTCCGTTCGCGCTCGATCATCGGGTCGGAGTTCGAGGTGGGGCTGGCGGCCGAAACCGTGGTGGCCGGCCGCACGGCGATCATTCCCACCATCACCGGCCGCGGCTGGACCTTCGGCCTGCACCAGATCGCGCTCGATCCGACCGATCCGCTCGCGAACGGCTTTGCCATGACGGACACCTGGGGTCCGCAGGCCGGCGAGATCGTCTGATCCCGCCTGTCACTTCGCGGCGTAGTGCTTCTCGATGGCGCTGAGGGTGATCGGGTCGATCTCGGCATTCTCGGCGCCGGCGATCAGCTTGCGCTCGGCGAGCACCTGCTTGATGGCGATGCGCGCGTCGGCGCTGAGCTGCTCCGGCGTGTTGCGCAGGATCACCTCAAGGTCGATGTCGCGCATCTCGAAGGCCGCGACGAGGCTGCTCACCGCCTGCTCGACATTCTTGACGATACCCTTGCCGCTCTGCTGCATCAGGCCGAATTTCAGCTTGCCGTAGCTGTCGCCGCGGTCGGCGGCCGCCTGGAAATAGCCGGCGGCGGCGGCAAGATCCTGCGAAACGCCCTCGCCGGATTCCAGCATCAGGCCGAGATTGATCATGGCGTCGACCACGCCGCCCTCGGCGGCCAGGCGATAGAAGGCCGCGGCGCGCGCATTGTCTTCCGAAATCAGGCTGCCGTCGTCGAGGAGCACGCCGAGATTGAAGGCCGCGGTCTCGTCGCCGCTCGCCGCCGCCTTGTCGAACCAGCGGGCGGCCGCCTCGCCGTCGATTTCCGTGCCGATGCCGTCGCGATAGGCGACGCCGAGATTGTAGGCGCCGAGCATGTCGCCCATCTCGGCCGCCTTCCTGTAGTGGTTGAACTCGGCGATCGCGTCGCCTCGCTTGCCCAGCATCGCGCCGTAGTTGACCATCGCCACCGTGTGGCCGAGCGCGGCCGCCTCGGCATAGAGCTTCATGGCGTCGAGATCCTGGCCGGCGCGCTCCAGCGCCCGGCCGAGCTGGAAGGCCATGCGTGCGCCGCCGCCGGCATTGTAGGCTTCGCGGCAGGCCGACAGCGCCGGGCCGATCCGGATGTCCTCGCGGGCGACCGGCGCGAAGGCCGTGTTGCGCGTCATGTCGTAGCGGCTGCCCGCCGCGGCGTCGCACTGGGCTTCGATGGTGTCGGCCGACGCGCCGCCGGCGACGCCGGACAGAAGGACCGCGAAGAAAAGGGCGCGGCCAGCCGTCTTCATTCCATTGGATCGCATGAACATGATCCGTCTCCCTTTGTTGATGGCTGCACCATAGAGGTCTGACGGACAAAGGCTGTTTCCGCGGGAACAGAAGGCTTGAGGGGAGCGGAGCATAAGGGATGCAGCTGAGGCGCGTTTGCCGCGCCTTCGTATAATTCCCGCAAGGAACCCGGCGGATTTGTCCGGGAAATTGCGTATAGAGAAGAGGGAGAGCGTTCTTGCGGCCGAGGGGCGCGGGGATGCTCGAGGTCAATTCCATTCCGCCGGGTCGGCCCCGCGTGAAAGGCACGTCAATGCGAACGCTCAACGTTTTTCGTCCGGTCCGTCTCAGCCGCCGGCTTTTCATGGCCGGAGGGGCGCTCGCGCTGACCGGCATCGGCATCCGCGCCACCCAGGCGAACGCGGTGATCGGCAAGGCCGTGGAAATCACCGGCGAGGTCAGCCGCAAGCAGGCGAACCTCCTGGAGGGGCTGAAGGCCGGGGCGAGCCTGATGGACCATGATTTCGTCACGACGGGCCGGGAGAGCTTCGCGGCGCTGGAACTCGGCGAGGACACGACGCTCCTCCTCGGCGCCGACACGGAATTGCTGATCGATACCTTCATCGCCGGGCAGGGCGGCACGATCGAGCTCGGCACGGGGCAGATGATCTTCGACCGGCCGGAGGGCCTTGCCAAGATCGACCTCACCGTGCGCACCGCCTTCGGCATGATCGGCGTGCGCGGCACGAAGTTCTTCGCCGGCCCCAGCCGCGGCCCCTTCGCCGTCTTCGTCGAGCACGGCCTCGTCGAGGTCTCCGGCGGTGGCATGACGAAACAGGTCGGCCCCGGCCAGGGCGTGGAGATCGCCGCGCCGGGTGCCGCGCCGGGCGAGATCACGCAGTGGGGCGAGGCCCGCATCCGCGAGGCCTATGCGAGCGCCGGCGCCCGCTGAGCGTTCGTGGCATCTAATCCAGCGTGAACAGCGCCATCGTGCCGAAGCCGCGGATCTCGTGCTCGCCGATGGCGCGCAGCGGGCGGCTGGCTTCCTCCGCCGCGTGTGGGCCGACGCAGATCTGCGTTCCGAGGAACTTGTTGGCGTCCTGCAGCCGCGCGGCAAGGTTCACCGCATCGCCATGGGCGGTGTAGTCGAGCTTGCCGCCCGCGCCGACTTCGCCCAGCACCGCCATGCCCGTCTCGACGCCGATGCGGGTGCGGCCGAATTCCTTTTCGAGGAAGAGCGGCCGGCGGCGCATCTCCTCCGTCAGCGCGCGGATCTCGTCCGCGCAGGCGAGCGCCTTGTCCACATGCCGGTCGAGGTCGTCGGGCGCGTTGAAGAGCGCATGCACCGCATCGCCCACCACCTTGTCGACCATGCCGCCATGGCGTGCGACGAGCGCGTTCACCTCGGTGAAGTAGATGTCGAGCAGCTTGACGAGGTCGTGCGGGCCGATCTTCTGCGCCAGCGTCGAAAAGCCCTCGATATCCGTGAAGAGCGCCGTCACCTGTCGCTCCTCGCCGGCGACGCGGCCGAGGTCGGGATTGTCGATGTAGCGCGAGACGACCGATTGCGGCAGGTATTGTGAGAAGCGCTGGCGGGCGGTCGCCTCGGCGCGGCGCACATGGGCGAATTGCAGGAGCCCCGTCACGAGCGCCGCCGTCGCCACGATGAGCGACACGCCGACCGCATCGGACAGCAGCGCCGTGCGCGCATAGAGCAGCACGGAGGCGCCGAAGACGAGGCCGGCGAGCGCAAGCCCGGAGAGCACCGCAAAGAGCGGCCGCAGCCGCGCCGCTGCAAGGGCCGCCGCCGCGCCGGCGATGAAGGCGAAGCCCGCCTCGACGGGCAGGAGCCCCAAGTCACGCATCGGGATATGGTCGGTGAGGATGGCGTTGGCGATATCCGCATGGATCTGCACGGAGGGTTCCAGCGGCATGGAGGCGCTGGTCCTGAGGCCGCCGAGATTGGGCAGGCTGCTGCCGATCAGGACGACCTTGCCGGCGATCCGTTCCGCGGGCACCGCGCCGGCCACCACATCGCCCGCCGAGACGGTGCGCGCGCGGATCGCGTTCGCGTCGCTCGCCACGAAGCGCATGCTGCCGTCTTCGTCGAGCCGCAGGACGCGGGCGTCGTGGCGCAGCCAGGCGGGATCCCCGCCGAGCACCGGCGTGCGCGCCCCGGCCGCCAGCCGCGCCGCCTCCACGCCGAGCGCCGGATAGGCGGCATTGCCGACGATGGCATAGGCCTGCACGCGGCGCACCACGGCATCCTCGTCGCCGACGAGGAAGGCCGCGGCGGCGGCCGCCGACTTGTCCTGCAGGAAGGCACAGGAGCTTTCCGTGCCGTCGATGAACCAGAGGTCGGGCACGGCGACCGGCCGTTGCAGCGCAAGGGCCGGCACGGGATGGGGCGCGCCGTCGGGCGCCTCGCCGATCAGGAAGCCGAGGATTGTCGGGGCCTTGGCGATGGCGCGGGCGAGCGCCGCGTTCGCCGGCTCCTCCGGCGCGCAATCGGTGCTGAAGATGAAGTCGAAGGCGATGGCGGTGGGCTTGGCGGCGGCGAGCCGGTCGATCAGGTCCGCCGTCTCGGCCCGCGTCCAGTCCCGGTTCGGCGCGGCGAGGAATGCCTTGCGGTCGATGTCGACGACGACGATCCGGTCGCTTCCGGTAACGGGAACGCTCTGCGTCAGCGCGTCGAAGTAGAATTCGCGCTGGCGCTCCAGCGCCGTCTCGCCGAGCGAAAACAGCGTGAGCGCGCCGGCAAGGCTTGCGGCAAGGCCGGCGAGGAGAGGGCGGTATCGCTTGGCGATCATGACCGGTCGGTCCCGGCAGCGTCAGTCGTCATCCGGCTCTGCGATGGTTTGCAGCCGGCCGATATGGCAATGGATGATGCCGTCGTTGCGGCGGATGGCACCGGCCTCCTGCAGCGCGAGGATCGAGCGGTTGATCTTCGGCCGGCTGGCGCCGACGATGCTGGCGATCTCCGTCTGGCTGAGCGAAAGCTGGAGATTGGCGCTTTCCGGCAGTTCCTCGCCATGGATGTTGCGCAGCGTCGCGAGAAAGAAGCGCGCGACGCGGGCATCGAGATCGTAGAGCGCGATCGTCTCCAGTTGCTCCGTCGTCTCGCGCAGCTTGGTGCAGAGATAGTGGATGATCGCCTGCGCCGCCGTCGGGTTGCGCAGGAGGATTTCCAGGAAATCGCGCTTGGAGATGACATAGCCTTCCGTCGCGACGACGGCGGTGGCGTCCGCCGAGCGCGGCTGGCCGTCGAGGATCGCCATCTCGCCGAGCACCGAGCCCGGCTCCAGCTGGCGCAGCGACAGTTCCTTGCCCTGCGGCGTGATCAGCGAAAGCTTGATGCGGCCGGTGACGAGCACGATGAGATAGGTCCCCTCGTCGCCACGCTGGAAGATCACCGTGCCGGCCGACCATTTGCGATAGGTGGCGATGCCGGCGATCTCGCCGAGCGTTTCCTTGCTGAATCCTTCGAAAATCGGAAAGGACCGCCAGAACGCGGCGCTTTTGTTGATCTCGTTCATACCCGGATTCCCCCGACCGCGCTGACGCAACACGGAACGCGCCGCCTTGCCGAAATCTTCGCCCAGCCGATGGGCGCTTGCAACAGAAAAGAACGGAGAGTTCCGGGCCGGTCCCCGGGCGCGTCGGAAGAGCGGTTACTGGCAGATGCGGACGCGTTTGGTGATGGTCCTGCCGTGCGGGTCTTCCGAGCGGATGCGCTTGGTGATGCAGGTCTGCTGGTAATGTCCATAATAGCCTTCTCCATGGGAGGAACCGGCATGGCCGGGTGCGGTGAAGACGAGGGAGGCGGCGGCGATGGCGAGGGCGATAAGGTGGGGGCGCATGGGGGCTCCGGAAGGAGAAAGGCGGGGACTGACGACCCCCTTGTCGCATGGCGGGCCGCGCCCTTCTGTTTCGCCGGGAACAGGTACATCGTTCACAAAAAGAGAACGATGTGTCCTCTGGCTGCCCGGCTAGTTTGACGAATGAAAGCTGATATCTCTTCGTCAACGCAAACGCCAAGCCTCAGGAGCTTCAAATGCAACAGAACGTCGTCGTCCTCGTCGGACGCATTCTTCTCGCCCTCATGTTCATCACCGCCGGCTATCCCAAGCTGATCGATCCCTCGGGCACCGCGGGCATGATCGCCGGTGCCGGCCTGCCGGCGGCGACCGCGCTCGCCTATCTCGCCGGCCTCTTCGAACTCGTCGCCGGCCTTTTCGTGCTGGTCGGCTTCCAGACGCGCATCGCCGCCTATCTGCTTGCCGCCTTCAGCGTGTTCACGGCCCTCGTGTTCCACAGCGGCACGATCGCCATCGAAGGCTTCCCGGACGGCGCGAACGGCCTGCTCACCGTCTTCAACGGCCTGATGATGTGGAAGAACATCACGATCGCCGGCGGCTTCCTCGTCCTCGCCGCCTTCGGCCCGGGCGCCTATTCGATCGACGCCCGCTCCGGCGCCGGCAAGACCGTCGCCGCCTGAACGCAACAGTCAGATCCTCCAGAAACCCTTCCCGGTCTCCGGGGAGGGTTTTTTGTCGTGCGGCGCCGGTGAAAAGCCCCGAGCCGCTGGAAAGCCGCGGCTCTTGCTGCTATGCGCACGGGCAGACAGCCTTGCGGGAGATGCCGATGTTTTCCAATTCCTTTCCGGACCGAGACGTGATGGCGGAGCTGATGGCCCGCATGCTGTGGGAAATCAAGGCCGTGCATTTCCGGCCGGAGGAGCCCTATAAGCTCGCCTCCGGCATGGCCTCGCCGGTCTATATGGACTGCCGCAAGCTGCTCTCCTATCCGCGCATCCGCTCGGCGATCATGGATTTCGCCGCCGCGACCATCACCCGCGCGGCCGGCTTCGAGCGCTTCGATGTGATCGCCGGCGGTGAGACGGCCGGCATTCCCTTCGCGGCCCTTCTCGCCGACCGCCTCGCTTTGCCGATGGTCTATGTCCGCAAGAAGCCGAAGGGCCACGGCCGCAACGCCCAGATCGAAGGCGTGATGCCGGAAGGGGCGCGCGTGCTCGTCATCGAGGACTTGGTGACCGTCGGCGGCTCCATGTTCACCTTCATCGATGCGATCCGCGCCGCTGGCGGCGTGGTCGATCACGGCATGTCGCTGTTCTACTACGGCATCTTCCAGGAGGCCGAGGCCCGCTATGCCAATGGCGGCGTCAAGCTGCACCACATCGCCACCTGGCGGGACGTGCTCGCGGTCGCCCGTGCGGAAAAGCTCTTCGACGAGGCGACGCTCGCCTCCGTCGCCGCGTTCTTCGATGCGCCGCTCGCCTGGTCGGCGGCGCATGGCGGCGTTGCGGAACTGCCGACGTCGTAAAAGCCTCTGGCGCTTTTCAGCGGGATCGTTTAAATCGATTGAAAATCTCTTGGGAGGGCCGATATGATCCTGTGTTGTGGTGAAGCGCTGATCGACATGCTGCCGCGGACGACGACGCTGGGCGAGGATGCCTATGCGCCCTATGCCGGCGGGGCGATCTTCAACACGGCGATCGCGCTCGGCCGCCTCGGCGTGCCGGCGGCTTTTTTCACCGGCCTTTCCGACGACATGATGGGCGACATCCTGCGCAGGACGCTTGCCGAGAGCGGGGTCGACTACAGCTATTGCGCGACGCTCTCGCGCCCGACGACGGTCGCCTTCGTCAAGCTCGTCGACGGCCATGCGACCTACGCCTTCTATGACGAGGGCACGGCCGGACGCATGATCACCGAGGCCGATCTTCCGGCGCTCGGCGAGGATTGCGAGGCCCTGCATTTCGGCGCGATCAGCCTCATCCCCGAGCCCTGCGGTTCCACCTACGAGGCGCTGCTGCGGCGCGAGCACGAAAAGCGCGTCATCTCGCTCGATCCCAATATCCGCCCCGGCTTCATCAAGGACAAGGATGCCCATATGGGCCGCATCCGCCGGATGGCCGCCATGGCGGATATCGTAAAATTCTCCGACGAGGACCTCGCCTGGTTCGGCCTCGAGGGTGACGAGGATGCGCTGGCCCGCCACTGGCTGCACCATGGCGCAAAGCTCGTGGTCGTGACGCGCGGCGCGCAGGGCGCGGTCGGCTATACCGCGAGCCAGAAGGTCACGGTGCCGAGCGAGCGGGTGACGGTGGTCGACACGGTCGGCGCCGGCGATACGTTCGATGCCGGCGTGCTCGCCGCGCTGAAGATGCAGAACCTCCTGACCAAGCAGCAGGTGGCGAACCTTTCCGAGGACCAGATCGCCAAGGTGCTGGCGCTCGGCGCCAAGGCGGCGGCCGTCACCGTCTCGCGCGCCGGGGCGAACCCGCCCTGGGCGAGGGAAATCGGCCTCTAGCCTTCATTCGCCTGTCATCGCGGCATGGTCAAAGGGGCCATGCTCGACCACACCGCCCCGGATCCCATCGCCCTCGCCCGTTCCGATAGCGGGCGGCGTCCCGTCATCCTCGTCGTTACGGATGCCTGGCGCCCCCAACTGAACGGTGTCGTGCACACGCTTGAGGAGCTTGCCCGCTCCATGGCGGAGGAGGGGATCGACGTCGTCTTCCTGACGCCGCAGGGGTTCACCACCGTGCCGCTGCCGTCCTATCCGGAGATCCGGCTGGCGATCACCTCCAGGCGCCGCGTGCGCGCCGAGATCGAGAAGGTCGCGCCCGATTATATCCACATCGCCACGGAGGGACCGCTCGGCATGGCCGCGCGCGCGGCCTGCCTCGAGCGCCGGCTGCCTTTCACCA
>CAMLOC010000049.1 GCA_946481465.1 uncultured Shinella sp.
TCTTCCGGCGCCTTGAAGTAATATTCCACCGGCTGCAGCGTCTCGTGGTCGCGATAGACGCCGATATGCGAGACGCGGGCGGAGGGCACAAGCTCCAGCATGCCTTCGAGCAGGCCGTTGCCGGCGCGCAGGATCGAGGCGAAGACCAGCTTCTTGCCTTCGAGGACGGGCGCGTCGATCTCTTCCAGCGGCGTCTCGATGCGCTGCGTGGTCAATTCCAGGTCGCGCGTGACCTCGTAGCAGAGCAGGGTGGAGATTTCGCGCAGCAGGCGGCGGAAACTCCCCGTCGAGGTTTCCTTCTTGCGCATGATGGTCAGCTTGTGCTGCACGAGCGGGTGATCGATGACTGTGACGCCGTCCATGGCCAACCTTCCGAGAATGAGTAAACGCTTCTTTTTCCACGGAACGGCGCATGGCCGCAAGAGTGGAGCGCGCCCGGCCGGCAACATCCCCAGCCGGCTTTGCCCATCAAAGCCGCGAAAGCAGCCGTTCGCGCGTCGGTTCGTCGACGAAGGCGGCCTCGATCGCAGTCCGCGTCATGCCGAGAAGGTCGTCGTCGCCGAAGCCCATGATTGAGGAAGCGACGTCGTATTCCCGGGCGAGCGAGGTGTGGAAGAACGGCGGGTCGTCGGAATTGAGCGTGACGCGGACGCCGGCTTCGTGAAGGGCGCGCAGCGGGTGATGCTCGAAGTCCGGGAACACTTTCAGCGCCACGTTCGAGCCGGGGCAGACTTCCAGCACCACACCCTCGTCGGCCAGCCGCTTTACAAGGTCGCCATCCTCGATGGCGCGCACGCCGTGGCTGATACGCGTGGGGCGGACATGGTCGAGCGCGTCGCGCACGCTGAAGGCGCCCGAAAGCTCCCCGGCATGGATGGTGATGCCGAGGCCGGCATCGCGGGCGATGTCGAAGGCGCGCGCGAAATCGGCGACGCGGTGCATGCGCTCCTCGCCGGCAAGGTTGAAGCCGGTGATCAGCGGATGTGGCCGGCGGGCGGCATATTCCGCCGCCTTCACCACCCGTTCCGGGCCGAAATGGCGGATGCCGACGATGAGGAGGCGCGTCTCGATGCCTGTTCTCGCCCTGGCCCGTTCTGCGCCCTCGGCAAGGCCGCTGATATAGGCATCGGCGCCGATGCCGACGGCATCCCCCTGGTCGGGCGAGACGATCAACTCGCTATAGATGGCGCCGGCCTCGGCGATCCCGGTGAGGTAGGTCTCGGCGAGGAGGGCATAGTCCTCCTGCGTGCGGAAGAGGTTGGCCGTTGCGTCATAGCTCGCGACGAAGCTGGTGAAATCCTGCCAGGCATACTCGCCGTCGCGGATGAAGGTGGAGGTGTCGATGCCGTAGCGTTTTGCCTGGGAAAGGGCGAGGGAAGGCGGCGTCGCGCCCTCGATATGGCAGTGCAGCTCCGCCTTGGGCAGGTGTCTGGTCACAGAAAGCTCCTTCCGTGCCGGCCGGGCGCAATGCCGAGATGGCGGGCGATGCTCTCGCCGATATCGGCGAAACTGGTGCGGGTTTCGAGAAGGCGCGAGCGCAGGCCCGGGCCGAAGCTCATGATCGGCACGCGCTCGCGCGTGTGGTCGGTGCCGCGCCAGGTCGGGTCGCAGCCGTGGTCGGCGGTGAGGATGACGATATCGCCTTGCTTCAGCTTGCGGTCCACCTCCGGCAGGCGCCGGTCGAAGGCTTCCAGCGCGGCGGCGTAGCCCGCGACGTCGCGGCGGTGGCCGTAGAGCATGTCGAAATCGACGAAATTGGTGAAGACGAGATCGCCGTCCGCCGCCTCGTCCATGACGCGGAGCGTGGCGTCGAACAGCGCCATGTTGCCGTTCGCCTTGGTCAGCCGGCCGATGCCCTGGTGGGCGAAGATGTCGCCGATCTTGCCGACGGCATGCACGGTGCGGCCGGCCTCCGTCAGCCGGTCGAGCAGGGTCGGCTCCGGCGGCGGCACGGAATAGTCGCGGCGGTTGCCGGTGCGCTCGAAGGTCTCCGGCGTATCGCCGACGAAGGGCCGCGCGATGACCCGGCCGATGCGTCCGCCCGGCCGCTCGTCGAGGATCGTCCGCACGCTCTCGCAGAAGGCGAGCAGCCGGTCGAGGCCGAAGGCGCGCTCGTGCGCGGCGACCTGGAAGACGGAATCGGAGGAGGTGTAGCAGATCGGCTTGCCGCTGCGGATATGGTCGAGGCCGTGGCGGGCGATGATGTCGGTGCCGGAGGCATGGCAATTGCCGAGGATGCCCGACACCTTGCCGGCGCTGCAGATGGCCTCGACGAGTTCCGGTTCGAAGGCGTCGCCCTCCGTCGGGAAATAGCCCCAGTCGAAGGCGACGGGCGTGCCGGCGATTTCCCAGTGGCCGGAGGGCGTGTCCTTGCCGTTGGAGACCTCGCTGGCCGCGCCGTGATAGCCGAAGACGCGCTGCGGCACGTCCATGCCCTGCGGGAAGCGGCCCGTCGCGGCGCGGGCGGCATGCAGCAGGCCGAGCGCCGACATGTTGGGAAGCGTCAGCGGCCCCTGGCGCAGGCCCGGCCGGTCGGCGGCACCGGCGGCGCAGAATTCGGCGATATGGCCGAGCGTATCGGCGCCGAGATCGCCGAAGGCGGCGGCATCCGGCCCACCGCCGATGCCGAAGGAATCGAGAACGAAGAGAAAGGCTCGCGCCATGGATCACCTGCCGTCTGTCCGCCTCCGTCCCGCAGGGCGGACCGGAGGAACTGCGAGACATGACACGGGCATCGCAACGGGTTCAAGCGAAATCGGCAGGATGCGGGAGGCGGGGGTCAGCAGTCGGCGCAGTCGATCTGCTTGCCGCGGCGCAGGCGGAAATAGCTCGTCCGGCCGAGCGTGATCTTGTTGATGTCCGAATCGAGGTTCGGCGCGAGCAGCAGGATCGAATAGGGCACCGACAGTTCCGTTCGCACGATGAAGGTCTCCATGGCCTCCATGTCGCTCGGCAGATCCACAACGTTGCCCTTCACATAGGGGGCGTTGCCGCCCTGGTCGCGCGACCAGGCGACCGTCGCCTTGCCGTCGGCGGCGACGGAGACGCCGGTGATCTTCAACGTGTATTCGCTGCCGAGGGGGAACGGCGCGACGATCTTGGCGACGACGTCCTTCATGGTGTCGAGCGTCGCCTTGCTGGTCGAGTTGCTCTGCGTCAGGAGGTCGGAGACGGTGGCCGACGCGCGGCTGACCTTGCGCGAGGCGGTAATGGCGACGGTGATCTCGAAGGCACTGACATAGGCCATCATCAGGAGCGGTGCGACGATGGCGAACTCGATGGCGCCGACGCCGCGCCGATCCTCGATGAAGCGGCGCAGCCGCAGCAGGATGCCGCTTGCCGCGGCCCGCCGCCCGTCCATACCGGAAAGGACCTTGCGCATCACGGATAGTCCTCGTTCTGGACGACGGCCGTCGCGATCATCAGGTAGTTCTGCCGCGAGCCGTCGGCCGCGCGGATGTTGGAGACATAGGGGCGGACGAGGTCCGTCACGATGTCCCAGCGATAATAGGCCCGCACGATGTTGATGGTCTGCTTGCCGCCGGGAGCGATCTTGAAGGAACTGGTGTCGAGGTCGCTGCCGACAAGCGGGGTGGTCTTCGGGATATCCGAGAACTTGGCGAAGCTCCTGACGTCGAGATACAGCTTGTTCGGCGTTTTCACCTCGTCCGCCGAGCAGGGCATCAGGATGGAGATCTCGCTGCAGAACGCCGTGCGGAATTCCTCCTGCGTGACGTTGGAGCGGATCTCGCCGGTCCTGATCCGGCGCGCCATGGTTTCCGTGGCATTGGCGAGAAGCTGCTCTGCGGAAAAGGCGACGAAGGTTTCCAGCGAGGCGAAGACGATCGTGAAGAAGGGGAAGCTGAGAAGCGCGATCTCGATGGCCGTCGCGCCGTCGCGCCGGGCAAGGAAGCGGCCGAAAAGCCCCTTCATCGGCCTCCGGCGGGCTGGTGCGTCATGATCGAGCGGCATCGCGATCCGTTCCCAAGTGCTGGGCCCAAGTGTTGGGCTCGGGCGAGGATAGGCCCTGGAGCGTTTATATTTCGTATGCGCGAAGCCGAAGAATTGAACGGTTTCCCGCATTCGGACGCCCGAAGCGGGACGTGGGGCTTCAGCCGCCGTTCTTGTTGCGCGCGACATGCTCCTCGCAATTGGGCGTGCAGGAGAGCACGGAGCGGTCCGTCTGCCGGAAGACACGCACCGTATTGCCCTCGTCGATCGACACGAGGATGCGTTCGTCGACAATGGCATTGCCGTCCGCGTCGAGCAGGACCAGGTTGGTGGTGCCGAAATTGCGGCCGGTCAGCACGATGGTCTGGGCATCGGCGACAGTCGCGTCGGCAACATCTGCATTGCCGATGATCACCTTGCTGACGGGACGGTCGAGCTTGAGCACGCGCGCGTGGTCCATATAGACGCGCATCAGCGGCTCGTCGGCAAGGGCGGAAGAGGCCGCCGCCGCCGCGACAAGCGCGGCCGTCACAAGCTTTGCGGCTCCCGCAGCGAAGGTCCCGTCGCGTCCCATAAACAGTCATCCCAGTGATAAAACACCGACAGCATCGCCGCGAATGGTGAACGAAGATTTAAGCCACTCGCTAACCTTGTAGATTTATCCGGGATCCGGACAGGGCCTGTTGCCGCTCCGGCGGGCCGGAAACGGGGGTAAATGGTTGTCTGCAGGGAGTTTAACCGAATGGTGACCATAAAACCCGCAAGCCTCTGGCAGGGTTTCGTTAACCGGATTCCTTAAGGTGATGGAAATGGCTTGCCTGTAGGTTGCAACCATCCGAACAACGGAAACAGTTGGCGGACGTGCTGAACCAACAATCGTGGAGCTAGGAGAATACCATGACCAAGATTTTCGCTCGCCTTATGAAGGACGAATCGGGCGCCACCGCCATCGAATACGGCCTGATCGCCGCCCTGATTTCCGTTGCCCTCATCGCCGGTGCCGGCGCACTCGGCGATTCGCTCGACACGACCTTCAACAAGCTGGGCGGCAAGCTGACGAACGCGGTAGACGGAAAGCTGTAATTCTTCCGGGCTGACCGCAAGGATCATCCGATCGGAAAGCCGCCTCCAAGGGCGGCTTTTTGCTTTGAGCGGTTATCCTTTCCGAAACGGATCGGGCGCATCATGCGCCGAAAGGAGGGCATCATGACCCAGGCCATCATCTTCGTGGTTTTTCCGCTCTGCCTTGCGCTGGCGGCCTGCTCCGATTTCCTGACGATGCTCATCCCCAACCGGGTCTCGGCGATCCTCCTTGCCGCCTTCGTCGTCGTGGCGCCGCTGGCGGGCCTCGATCTTACGCAGATCGCCATGCATCTTGCCGCCGGCCTTCTCGTCTTCGCCGTCTGTTTCGCGCTCTTCGCCCTCAATGTCATGGGCGGGGGCGACGCGAAACTCCTGACCGCCAGCGCCGTCTGGTTCGGCATGAGCCACGCGCTGGTCGAATACCTAGTCTATGTCTCCTTCTTCGGCGGCGTGCTGACCTTCGCGATCCTCGCCCTGCGCGCCAACACGAACCTGATCCTCGCATCGGGCCTGCCGGTTCCCGATCACCTGCTCAAGGCGAAGAAGGTGCCCTATGGCATCGCGATCGGCATCGGCGCCTTCCTCGCCTATCCGTCCTCGCCGCTGATGCTCGCCGCGCTCGGCTGAGAAGGCCGCCTCACCGTCGTCTCGATCGTCGTTCTGCCAGCCCCGGTTGAAAAACCGGGGGGCGATGCCTGTGCGCGGCCTTGCGCCGTTAGCCTTGCGTTAACCATGCGCGTAAGGCGCTCATTAACCATAATTACACCATTGCCGGTCAATGTGGGGGGATAGAAAAGTCCGCAGCCCCAGGGAAACCACATGAGACCGGCGCGAATCATCATTCTGGCAGTGGCCGTCGTTTCGGCCGGCGTCGCGGGGCTTCTCGCCCTGAAGGTCGCCGGCGGCCGCGGCGCGCCCGTCCAGACCGAAGCGGTCGTCGAGCGCGAGCCCACCGTCAACGTGCTGGTCGCCAAGGAAAGCCTGCCGGTCGGCGCGCGGCTCAATCCGGAGACGATAACCTGGGCCGCCTGGCCGGAGGGCTCGGTCGTCGAGGGCTTTATCACCGACCAGAGCCGGCCGGACGCCATGGAGAGCCTCAACGGCGCCATCGCCCGCATGCCGATCTTCAACGGCGAGCCAATCCGCCAGGAGAAGATCGCCGATTCGAGCAACCGCATCATGTCGTCGCTGCTACCTTCGGGCAAGCGGGCGGTCGCCACGGAGATCTCTGTCGCCACGGGCGCCGGCGGCTTCATCCTGCCGAACGACCGCGTCGACGTCATCATGGTGCGCAAGAGCCAGGAAGGCTCGTCCTACCTGACCGAGACCGTGCTGTCGAACGTGCGCGTGCTCGCCATCGACCAGCAGATCCAGGAGAACGAGGACGGTTCGAAATCCGCCGTCGGCACCACCGCGACGCTGGAACTGACGCCCGACCAGACCAAGGTGATCGCCGTCGCCCAGCAGATGGCCGAGCGCCTGTCGCTGGCGCTGCGCAGCATCGCGGACGCCCAGGAGGCCGATACCGGCGCGGCCGACTACCTTCTCAGCGGCGGCGACGGCATGCCGGTCATCCAGGTGATCAAGACCGGTGAAATCGTGAACGGCGGCTCGCCCGCAGCCCAGAAGTGACCAGGAGCTGACCCCGTGTTTGGAATCACAAGGACTTTTCGGGCTTCCGTCGCCGGCGGGCTGAGCTTCTGCCTGGCGCTTTCCGGCCTGCCCGAAGCCGCGCTCAACGGCGCGCCGGCGCTCACCGCCGAGGCGGCGACCGCCTCCGTCATCCGTATCAACGACGCCGGCCCCGGCGCCCGCAAGGCGGTCAAGCTCGGCCTCAACAAGGCGATCGTGGTGGACCTGCCGACCGATGCGCACGACATCCTCGTCGCCGATCCGGGCAAGGCGGACGCGGTCACCCGCACCTCGCGGCGCATCTACCTCTTCGGCAAGGACGTGGGCCAGACCAACATCTTCATCTTCGGGCCGGGCGGCGAGGAGATCGTCAGCATCGACCTGACCGTCGAGCGCGACATCGACGGGCTGCAGGCGAACCTGCGCCGCTTCATCCCCGATTCCGACATCCAGGTCGAGATCATGTCGGACAACATCGTGCTGAGCGGCACCGTGCGCACCCCACAGGACGCCAAGCGCGCCGAGGAGATCGCCGGGATCTTCCTCAAGGGCGGCGAGGCGACGACCCGCAACATCACGGCCCAGGGCAACAACGGCGACGCTGCGATCTTCGGCGAAGTGCGCCAGCGCTCCGAAGTGGTCAACATGCTCAAGATCGACGGCGAGGACCAGGTGACGCTGAAGATCACCGTGGCGGAGGTCAGCCGCCAGGTGCTCAAGCAGCTCGGCTTCAACGGCTCCGTGCAGGGATCGAACGGCGGCATCTCCTTCCGCAACCCGACCAATCTCGGCGGCGCCGCCGACTGGGTCTCCAACGGTGTCGCCTCCGGCACGATCGGCGGCCTCGCCCTTGCCGGCAGCATGAGCGCCATGGAACAGGCCGGCGTGATGCGGACCCTTGCCGAACCCAGCCTGACGGCGATTTCCGGCGAGGAGGCCCGCTTCTATGTCGGCGGCGATTTCCGCCTTCCGACCGAGCAGACGATCGATACCGGCGACGAGGACAGCGCCGCCACGGTCAGCCGCAGCATCACCCAGGTCGAATACGGCATCCGGCTGAATTTCCGCCCGGTCGTGCTGTCGCCCGGTCGCATCAGCCTGCGCGTCGAGACCGAGGTCTCCGAGCCGACCTTCGAGGGCTCGGCCACCTATGGCGGCTCTTCCACCGTTCCCGGCATGACGGTGCTCGGCATCCGCCGCCGCGAGGCGACGACGAGCGTCGAACTGCCCTCGGGCGGCTCGATCGTCATCGCCGGCCTTGTCAAGGACGATATCCGCCAGGCCGTCTCCGGCCTGCCGGGCCTCTCGAAGATTCCGATCTTCGGCACGCTGTTCCGCTCCAAGGACTTCGTGCGCAACGAGACGGAAATGGTCATCATCGCCACGCCCTATCTCGTGCGGCCCGTCGCGCGCACCGCGCTCCAGCGTCCGGACGACAATTTCAACGCGACCAACGATGCGGCGAGCTTCTTCCTCGGCAAGGTGAACAAGATCTACGGCCGCAAGGAAGACGCCATGCCGGCGGGCAATTACCACGGCTCCATCGGCTTCATCTACAAGTGACGGGACGGGACATGCGCGACACGACCAGCAAGACTTGGCTTTCCGCAAGGAACCGCACCATGCACCGGCCCCTGCCGACACGCGCCGCGCTTGCGGCAACCCTTATCCTGTCCGCCGCCCTCATTGCCGGTTGCGGCGCGCGTCCGGACCGCTCCGCCACGGCGTCGATCCCGGACGATTACCGCACACGTCACCCGATCGTGCTGTCGGAAACCGCGCAGACGATGGACATTCCCGTCGCCACCGGCGACCGGGCGCTGACCATGGCGATGCGCGACAATATCCGCGGCTTTGCCTCCGACCATGCCGCCAAGTCGCGCGGTGCCGTGCAGATCATGCTGCCGAGCGGTTCGGCCAATGCCGCGACGGCGGACCGCCTGCGCAAGGACATCCGCGCGACGCTGACGGCGGCGGGGGTGAAGCGCGACCAGTTGATCGAGACGCGCTACGACGCCAGCGGCTACGGCGCCAATGCGCCGGTCCGCCTCGCCTTCTTCGCCATCACCGCGCAGACGGGTCCATGTGGCCAATGGCCTGAGGACCTCGTCGTCAACACGATGGAAAACAAGAACTACCAGAACTTCGGCTGCGCGTCGCAGGCCAACCTTGCCGCCCAGATCGCCAATCCGATGGATCTGGTGCAGCCGCGCGGCATGACCGAGATCGATGCCGCACGGCGCTCCGCCGTGATCGACGACTACCGCGACATCGGCCAGCCGCCGCTCTGACCGGCGGCCGGGGCCAGGCACATATCCATCCGGTCCGCCGGACACCAGGAACGGGCATGACGATGAGCACAGTAGACTACACCATCGAGCGCACGGGCGCAGGCGAGGCCGAAGAGACGGTCCGGTCCGCCGAACTGGACGGCGTGCGTTCGCTGCCGCGCATCTCGGTCCACGCCTTCTGCGAGAGCGAGGCCATGCTGCGCACCATGGAGCGCTGCGGCCAGGACCGACGCATGGCCAAGGTGAGCCTGAGGGTCTCCAGCGCCAGCATCGCGGCGGCGGCCAACATGTTCGCCTCGGCGCCGACGCCGAACCTCCTGATCCTGGAGACCTCGACGGAGCCGCGCGGCATCATGGACGAGCTCGCCCCGCTCGCCGAGGTCTGCGACCCCAGCACCAAGGTCATCATCGTCGGCAGCTACAACGACATCCCGCTCTACCGCGACCTCATCCGCAACGGCATTTCCGAATACATGGTCGGCCCCGTCGGCATGGCCGACGTCCTCAACGCCATGTCGACGATCTTCGTCGATCCCGATGCCGAGCCGCTCGGCCGCACCATCGCCTTCATCGGCGCCAAGGGCGGTGCGGGCTCCTCGACGATCGCGCACAATTGCGCCTTCGACATTTCGAGCCTCTTCCAGACGGAAGTGATCCTCGCCGATCTCGACCTGCCCTACGGCACGGCCAATATCGACTTCGACCAGGACCCGCCGCAGGGCATTTCCGAGGCGATCTACGCGCCGGACCGGCTCGACGAGGTGTTCCTCGACCGCCTGCTGACGAAATGCTCGGAGCGCTTGTCGCTGCTTGCGGCCCCTTCCATGCTCGACCGCGCCTACGACCTGGAGCGCGGCGCCTTGCAGCCGATCGTCGAGGTTCTGCAGCGCAGCGCCCCGGTCACCGTGCTCGACGTGCCGCATGCCTGGTCGGAATGGACGCGCGCGCTGCTGTCGGAGGTCGACGAGCTGGTGATCACCGCGGTGCCGGACCTTGCCAGCCTGCGCAACACCAAGAACATGCTCGACGCCTTGAAGAAGCTTCGGCCGAACGACAAGCCGCCGCACCTGATCCTCAACCAGGTCGGCCTGCCGAAGCGGCCGGAGATCGCACCGGACGATTTCTGCGAACCGCTCGGCGTCCAGCCGGTGGCGGTCATCCCCTTCGATGCGCAGCTCTTCGGCACCGCCGCCAACAGCGGCCGCATGATCGCCGAGATGGACCGCAAGTCGCCGACGGCGGAGACCTTCTCGCAGATCGCCCATCTCGTGACGGGCCGCGCGACGATCAAGAAACCCAAGAAGGCGGGCCTCGGCAATCTGCTCGGCCTCATCGGCAGGAAATAGGCCCGACGGGGGCGCAACAGACTGGATGAAGTGGCATGTTCGGCAAACGCGGCAATGAAGGTTTCGGCAAGAGCGGCGGGGCGGGCCAGGCGGCCCAGATCACGCCGGCTTCCGTCACGACCGTGACGGCGGAGCGTCCGGTCGTGGCCGCGCCGCCGCAACCCGTCTTCGAGCCGGCTCCCGCTCCGGCCCCTGCGCCGGCTGCGACCGCCCGCCGCCGCACGCCGCGCACCGAAGACTATTACGACACGAAGAGCCAGGTCTTCTCCGCGCTTATCGACACGATCGACCTGTCGCAGCTCGCCAAGCTCGATACCGAGAGCGCGCGCGAGGAAATCCGTGATATCGTCAACGATATCATCACGATCAAGAACTTCGCCATGTCGATCTCCGAGCAGGAGGAACTGCTCGACGACATCTGCAACGACGTTCTGGGCTATGGTCCGCTGGAGCCGCTCCTGGCGCGCGACGACATTGCCGACATCATGGTGAACGGTGCGGGCAAGACCTATATCGAAGTCGCCGGCAAGGTACAGGAATCGGAGATCCGCTTCCGCGACAACGCCCAGCTGCTTTCGATCTGCCAGCGCATCGTCAGCCAGGTCGGCCGGCGCGTCGACGAATCGAGCCCGATCTGCGACGCGCGCCTGCCGGACGGCTCGCGCGTCAACGTCATCGCCCCGCCGCTCGCCATCGACGGCACCGCGCTCACCATCCGCAAGTTCAAGAAGGACA
>CAMLOC010000050.1 GCA_946481465.1 uncultured Shinella sp.
TTCGATCGCATGCACCATGGCATCGATGCCGGTCGCGGCCGTGTGGAGTGGCGGCAGGCCGCAGGTGAGTTCCCCGTCGAGCAGCACACGGTCGGCATAGAGCTGGTCGGCGACCACGCCCATCTTCGTCGTCTCGCCCGTCGTCAGGATCGTGATATTGGTCACTTCCGATCCCGTGCCGGCCGTGGTCGGGACCTGCACGAGCGGCAGGCGCCCACCCTCGACCTTGCCGATGCCGTAGAGGCTGGCAAGGTCCTGCCCCGAGCGGATGAGAACGGCGGCAAGCTTGGCCACGTCCATGGACGAGCCGCCGCCGAAGCCGAGCACGATATCGACCTGCGCTGCCCTGGCGCGCGCGACACAATCGAGAAGCACGCTTTCGGGCGGATCGGCGACGACGGCGTCGAACACGGTGACGGCAAAGCCGTTCGCCTGAAGCGAGGCAAGCGCGGGGTCCAGCACGCCGCAGGCCCTGAGGCCGCCATCCGTGACGAGCAGGAGGCTCCGCGCGGTAAACCAGGCGCCCAGCCTCTCGCCGATATGGGCCGCTCCGCCCCATTCGAGGGCAAGGCTCGGAACGGTGTTGAACTGGAACGGCTGCATGGGATCAGGCCGCCAGATAGCCGCCGTCGACGGGCACGATGGCGCCGTGGACATAGGAAGCGTCTTCCGACAGGAGGAACGCCACCACCCGGGCGATCTCCACCGTGGCGGCCCACCGCCCCATGGGGATGCGCGCATCGATCCGGGCGCGCCGTGCCGCATCCGCCCGCGCACCTTCCGAAATACGCGTCTCCACCCAGCCCGGCGCCACCGCGTTGACGCGGATGCCGCTTGGCCCCCAGGCCACGGCCAGCGAGCGCGTCAGCGCCGCGACGGCGCCCTTGCTGGTGCCGTAGGCGGGCGCGACGGGATTGCCGAACCAACTCCACATCGAAGCGATGTTGACGACCGAGCCGCCGCCGCGCTGGAGCGCATCGCGGGCCGCCGTGCAGGAGGAAAGGACGCCGGTGACGTTCACCGCCATGACCTTCTCGAAAACTGCCGCGTCCCACTCCTTGCCGTACTGGATGGTTCCTGCGCAGGTCACGAGCCCGCCGAGCGTTTCGATCCCTTCAAAGACGCGCGCAAGCGAGGCGGGATCGGTGACGTCGCATTCGACGAAGCGGGCGGCATCGGGAAAGCCGTCCTCCCGCTCCAGCCCCGCAGCCGTCACCTGCCAGCCGCGCTCGACGAGCACCCGGGTCGTCGCCAGGCCGATGCCGGTCCCTCCCCCGGTGACCACCACGTTTCGTATCTCTCCCATCGTCAGTTCCTTTCGTCGAGGCCGCGCATCGCGCGCACGAGATCGCCGGCGTCGAGTTTTCGATAATAGTTCGGCGCATAGGGCGCGGCGAGCCCGACCTCGGCCATGCGCCGGAAATCGGCCTCCGCCGTGATGCCGAATGCCGCAAAGCCGGTGGGCAGGCCGATGCGGCGGAAGAAACCAGCAAGCGCGCGGATCTCCTCTGCGCTGCCCTGCCCGGCGGCAAGCTGCGTCAGCGTGCCGAGCGCGACCATTTCGCCGTGCAGCAAGCCGGACAATGCCGGCATGATCGAGAAGCCGCGCACCATGGCATGAGCGATGGAAAGGCCGCCGCTTTCAAAGGCAAGGCCACTCAGGAGCACCGCCGCCTCGACGACGCGTTCGAAGGCCACGTCGGGCCCGGCTGCGGCCATGGCGGCCTCGCTGTCGGCGAGAAGGATTTCCTGGGCGCGCGCGACGATCGCCTGCGTCAGCTCCGTCGGCCGGCCCGAGAAGAAGTTGAGCCCGCCGCCGGCAAGCGCGCCGGCAAGCTCGTAAGGCTTCGACATCGCATCGCCGATGCCGGCGGCCAGGAACCGGCGCGGCGCCCCGGCGATGACGGCGGTATCGACCAGCACCAGCACGGGATTGGTCTTCATGCGGCGCACGCCCTCGACGGCATGATCCGGCGTGTAGACGACGGCGATATGGCTGGTGGGGCTGTCGTTGGAGGCGATCGTCGGCACGATGGCGACCGGCAGGCCGCGCTCGATCGCGGCGCCCTTCGCCGTGTCGATCGCCTTGCCGCCGCCAATGCCGATGAGAAGCCGGGCATCGCCCGCCTCTGCGGCACGGGCGGCGATTTCCGCCGCGGTGCATTCGCCGCCGAATTCCATGAGGCGGGCATCGGGCAACTGGCGTACGATACGGTCGCCGAGAAGGCTGCGGGCGACCGGATCGATGACCACGGCCACCGGGCCGCCGCCGACGATCGCCACCTCTTCCGCCAGCCGGTCGATGGCGCCCGGCCCCTGCACGTAGCGCAGCGGCGCCCCCAGAATACGCATGGTCATGGCATCACCCTTTCACGGCGCCGGCCGTCAGGCCCTGGACGAAGTAGCGCGACAGCGCCAGGAAGGCGGCGAAGAGCGGCAGGGCGATCAGCGTCGAACCCGCCATCACGTCGCCCCAGCGCAGGTCGAAGGCGCCGATCATCGAGGCAAGGCCGAGCGGCACGGTCTTGTTGGCGTCCGAGCCGATCATGACGAGCGCGAACGTATAATCCGTCCACGAGAGCAGGAAGGCGAAGATCGCGACCGTCACGAGGCCGGGAACCGAAAGCGGCAGCACCACCCGCAGGAACGCGCCGAGCCGCGTGCAGCCATCGACCATCGCCGCCTCCTCCAGTTCGAAGGGCATGGTCTTGAAGAAGCCCCAGAGGAACCAGACGCCGAGCGGCATGGTGATCGTCAGGTGCGAGATGACGAGCGAGAGCAGCGTGTCGTTGAGCCCGACGACCGAGAACATCGCATAGAGCGGAATAGCGAGCAGCAGCGGCGGGAACATGTAGGCATAGAGCATGCCGGCGATGATCATCTGCTTGCCGCGAATGCGCTGGCGCGTGACGCCGTAGGCGATCATCACCGACAGGACCATCGTCAGCGCCACGGTGGTCACCGCGACGATCAGGCTGTTGAGGAACTGCCGCGGATAATCGGTCTGTGCCAGCAGGCTGGTATAGTATTCCAGCGTCCAGCGCTGCGGCACCAGCGAGGGGTTCATCAGCATTTCCTGCGTGGGACGCAGGGAGGAGACGATCATCCAGTAGATCGGGAAGGCGCTGTAGACGGCAAGAACGATCGCCGCGAAGTAGAGCCCCGCGCGGCCGGCGATCCGCCGGGGTTGGATTTGCCCGCTCATTTGCCTTGCTCCATCGGGAATACGCGGAAGTAGATCGCCACGGCGACCATGAGGACGAAGAAGGAGAGCGTCGCGATGGCCGCGCCGCTGCCGATGTCGTAGAGCGCAAAGGCCTCGCGGTAGGACAGGACCGGCAGGTGCTCCGTCGCCCCCAGCGGCCCGCCGCCCGTCGCCAGCCAGACGACGTCGAACTTGTTGAACATCCAAACGCCGCGCAGGAGGATGATGACCGTCAGGATCGGCCGCAGCGACGGCAGCGTGACGTGGAAGAACTGCCGGATCGGCCCGGCGCCATCGACGCGCGCCGCCTCGTAGAGCTGGGTCGGCACCGTCTGCAGGCCGGCGAGGAAGGTCGTGGTGACGAAGGGCGTCCACAGCCAGACCGAAATCAGGATGACGGAGACCATCGAGGCCGTTTCCGTTTCGAACCAGTAGATCGGCGGCAGGCCCCATTCGTCCATCAGGATCGTCACGATGCCGAGCGAACCGTCCACCATCCACTTGAACACCAGGACGGCGACGACCGTCGGCAGCAGATAGGGCAGGAAGGCGAGGCCCCGCAGCAGCGACCGGCCGATGAAGTTCTGGTTCAAGAGCAGCGCGAAGCCGATGCCGAGCACCACCTGCAAGACGATCGCGAGCCCGGCATAGACGATGCCGTTCCACAGCGCGTTCCAGAACGCGGCGCTCGCCAGGACCTCGGCGTATTTCGCCAGACCGACCCAGACCGGATCGGCCGTCAGCGACGGCATGTCGTAGAAGCTGAGGGATACCGCGTAAAACGCGGGGCCGACGATCAGCAAGAGGGTCGCAAGGATCCCGACGCCGAGAAAGCCGGGCAGCAGCCAGCGGGTCATTCGAAAACTCCTGTGGGAACAGGCCGGGGGAGGAACGCGCCCTCCCCCGGCATCTCGTCACTTGATGACGTCGCGCATCTTGGCGGCAGCTTGCGCCACGGCCTCGGCCGAGTCCATCTCGCGCAGGATCTTGTTCTGCAGCATTTCCGGCATGACGAAGGATTCGAACACCTTGCCCGGCCGGACGTCCGGCCGCGGCCCCTGCGTGTCGATCGAGGTCAGGACGACCGATCCGTCGGTGACAAGGTTGCGCATCTGGTCGATCTCCGCGCCGAACTGCTTGATCAGCGCATTGTCGCGCCAGCGCTGGTCGTCGTAGATGTCGAGCCGGGCCGGCTGGAAGTGCACGGGCGCGCTGTGCAGGAAGTCGACCATGCGGTCGGTCGTCAGCCAGCGCATGAACTCCATGGCATTGCCGGTATTGTCGGTCTTCAGCACGACCCAGCCGTCATAGCCGTGGCTGACCGCCGTCTGCTTTCCGGCGCTGTCCATATAGGGCATGATGCCGAGGCGCCCGCCCATGTCGGGATTGTCGCGCGCCGCGGCCTCGTAGACGCGGCCCGCATAGGCGCCATGCGCCACCGTGCCGGCAACGAGGTTCGACAGGACGTCCGAATAACCGGCCTGGAGCGCGCCGGGCGGCATGGTGGCGTAGAGCCGCGCCATGAAGTCGAGATAGGCGGCGGCCTTCGGCTTCATCTCGTCATTGTCGATGATGACGTTCCAATCGTCGTCGAAGAGCTTGACGCCCTCGGCCCACAGGAAGGCGAAGGACATCCAGTTGGCGGCGCCGTTGGAGCCGATGGGGAAGAGGCATCCCTTCTGGCGGCCCTCCACCAGCGCCTCGCAATTGCCGGCGAAGGCATCCCAGGTCTTCGGCACCGAGAGGCCCTTCGCCTCGTAGAGGTCCTTGCGGTAGTAGATGAGCGCGAGGTTGTAGTCGAAGGGATACCAGTAGACCTTGCCATCGATGGGGAAGAGAATGTTGTTGCCCCATTTGAACTCGTCGGTGAGCTCGTTCAGCGGCACGATCTGCTCCTCTTCGGCGAGGAGAAGGACCTGGCCGATGAAGCCGACATTGGCGACGTCATAGGGCGTGCCGGAACGGATGCCGTTGGTGATCTTGGTGAAGGCCTCGTCGAGCGGTACGGAATCGACGATGACCTCGACGCCGGCCTTCTCTTGATACTCCTTGGCCATCTTGGCGAAGAAGGCGAGCGTATCCTTGCCCGTCTCGCAGTTCAGGAAGCGGATGGGACGTTTTTCCTGCGCGCGCAGGGCGGGCGCGGCCAGCCCCGACAGCGCAAGGCCCATGCCGAGCGCGCCCGCGCCCTTGAGAGCCTGCCGCCTCGTCCAGACGCCACCCTTCGTTTTCTCGTATGCCATGTCTTCTCCTCCCATGATCCGCCCTTTGTGCGGACGCTCCCAATGCGTTGGCCGTTATCGGCCGGTGGAAAGCCTTTCGCCGCTTTCGCGGTCGAAGAGATGGATCGCCGCCTCCGGTACGGCGATCCTCATGTCGCTGCCGGGCGCCACGTCGTCGCGGCGGCCGGTCATGACGCGCAGGCGGCGACCCGCAAGCTCACCGATGAACAGGGTCTGCGAGCCGAGCTGCTCGATGCCGCGGACGGTGAAGGGCAACCCCTCCCCGGCCGGCACGATCGCCTCCGGCCGCATGCCGACCGTCACGCGCCCCTCCCGGCGCGCAAGGTCCGATGGGGCAGGAAGCGAAACGCCCTCGCCGAGCACCAGCCGCCCGTCGGCAAGATCCGCATCGATGAGGTTCATCTCGGGCGAGCCGATGAAGCCGGCGACGAAGGCGTTGGCCGGGCGGTCGTAGACCTCCAGCGGCGAACCGATCTGCTGCACCCGCCCGTCCCGCATGATGACGATGCGGTCGGCGAGCGTCATCGCCTCGGTCTGGTCATGCGTGACGTAAAGCATCGCCTTGCCGATGCGCCTTTGCAGCAGGGCAATCTCCTCGCGCATGCGCGAGCGCAGCTTGGCGTCGAGATTGGACAGCGGCTCGTCGAGCAGGAAGACCGCCGGATCGCGCACCAGCGCGCGACCGAGCGCCACACGCTGCATCTGGCCGCCCGAGAGCTGGCCGGGCTTGCGCTCGAGCAGATGCGTGATGTCCAGCATCTCGGCCGCCGCATCGACCCGCTTCGTGATCTCGGCCGCGTCGGTGCCCCGCATCTTCAGGCCGAAGGACATGTTCCCCCGGATCGTCTTGTGCGGGTAGAGCGCGTAGTTCTGGAACACCATCGCGATGTCGCGGTCCTTCGGCTCCAGCGCCGTGACGTCGCGCCCGCCGATATGCAGCTTGCCGTCGCTGATCGTTTCGAGCCCCGCGACCATGCGCAGCGTGGTCGACTTGCCGCAGCCCGAAGGGCCGAGCAGCACGATCAGCTCGCCCTTGGCGATTTCGAGATCGACACCCTCCACCGCGACCACCGGGCCATAGGTCTTGCGCAGCTTGCGCAGGCTGACTTCCGCCATCACTTCGCCTCCCTGATTGCCCGGACCGTTTCGTGATTGACCGGGGTCAGCGCCTCCTTGGCCGCCCGGAAGCGGGCAAAGCCCGCATCATAGACCCCGGCGACGCCCGCGGCCGGGACCAGGGTCTCAGCCACCTTGATGACGCGGGCGGCATCCGCCGTATCGGCGAAGACGCCGATGCCGATGCCGGCGATGAGGGCCGCGCCGTAGGATGCGTCGCCCTCCGCCGGAACCTCGATGGTGAGGCCCGTGACGTCGGCGATGATCTGGCGCCACAGGGCGCTGCGCGTGCCGCCGCCGACGAGGCGCGCGGTGTCGAAGCCCATGCCCCGGGATTTCAGCACCGTCAGGCAATCGCGCAGCGTGTAGGCGATGCCTTCGTAGAGCGCGCGGCAGATGTGCGGCGCCCCATGCTGGAAACCGAGCCCCACGAAGGAGGCCCGCAGGTCCGGATCCCAATAGGGGCTCCGCTCGCCGTTGAGATAGGGGTGGAAGAGCAGGCCTTCCGACCCCGCCGGAGCCTCCTGCGCCTTCCGGTCCATGCCGTCGAAGCCGATCTCCGCAAACAGCGCATCGCGCAGCCAGCGATGGGCGGAAGCGCAGGAATTGGTGCCGAGGATGGCGTAGTGATGGCCGGGAACGAGGTGCGGATAATGGATGACGTCGTCGGAGAAGACCGGCGCGGCGGTGAGCGTGGAGACCGTGCCCGCCGTCGCCAGCTTCAGCGCGCCGATGCCCGGCCGGGTCATGCCGGCCGCATAGGTTTCCGCATTGGTGTCGGACGTGCCGCAGACGACGGACGTGCCTTCCTTAAGACCCGTCTCGGCGGCAGCCGCCGCCGTCACGGTCCCGGTCGTCGCGGTTGAGCCGACGATCTGCGGCAGCACGCCGGGTTCCAGCCCCGCCATCGCGCACAGTTCCGCCGACCAGCTGTCGCGCTGCGCATCGGCCAGCATCAGGCCCCAGGCATCCGTGAGGTCCGTCGCATCGCTACCGTCGAGACGACGGCGCAACCAGTCCTTGGCAGGTCGCAGGCGGCGGACACGGGCATGGACCTCCGGCTCCTCCTCCCGCAACCAGACGAGCTGCGGCAGGGTCCAGGTCGGGCTGACCCGGTTGCCGGAAAGTTCGAGGATGCGCGGGCCGCGAGCGGCCCTTTCCCGCGCGACCTGCGGGCCGGAGCGCTGGTCGTTCCACATGATGGCCGGGCGCAGGGTCCGGCCCGCCTCGTCCTCAAGGACATGGGTATGGGCGCCCGCGGTCACGGAGACGGCGGCGACGCGGCCGGGATCGATGCCGGCCTGCCAGATCGTCCGGAGCGACTGCACCAGGGCGGACCACCAGCCTTCCGGGTCCTGCTCGCTGAAGCCGGGTTTCGGCACCAGCGTTTCGACGGGAACAGAGGCGGTGGCAAGGACCTTCCCGTCACCGGAAATGACCGTCGACTTGAGCGATCCTGCACCGAGATCGATCCCGAGCAAGAGGATGTCAGACATTGGCACCCCTGTCGCGATAGGGATCGACGGCGCCGGCGCGGGGCGGGAAGCCAAGCTTGCCGGGGTTGAACAGGTTCTGCGGATCGACGGACGCCTTTATGCGGCGCAGGAGATCCATCCCGACGCCATGCTCGCCATCCATCCACGGCCCGCGGAAGAGGCCGCTGCCATGGTGATGCGCGATGGAGCCGCCGTGGGCGAGCGTCTCGCCGGTCGCGATCTCCCACATTTTCTGATGCAGCGTCAGGGCCACGGCCTGGTCCATGGGCGGCAGGCGCAGGGTCATGTACTGGCAGACGCCTTCCGGATAGACATGCGACCAATGGGCGCTGAAATGGGCGTCCGGCGACACTTCCGCCGCGATGCGCGCGGCGATCGTGTCATAGAGCGCGGTCGCATTGCTCCAGTTGACCGTCACCTCGATCGTGTCGTTGTAGTAGCCGCGGTCGAGCCATTGCTTGGTGATCGAGTGGTAGCGCTTCGCCCGCCATTCGTCGAAGGGGCGCGTTTCGGTCTCGACCGCATCGATCTCCTGCGCAAAGCCGCGCACGAGTGCGGCTTCCGCGGCGACGATGGCCGGCTCGCCGCAGACGACGATATTGGCCATGACCGGACGCGTCCGGTAGGCATCGATGCCCTCGGTGCGCAGCGCGGTTTCCTTCTCGTCATAAAGACGGACGATCCGCGGATGCAGGCCGGCCTGCATGATGCGCTTGGCAAGTCCCAGCGCCGCAGCGCGGCCCGGCAGTGCCAGCACGATCACCTCTTCGGCCGCCGGCAGCGACCAGATGCGCATGGTCAGTTCCGTGATGACGGCAAGCGTGCCCTCGCTTCCCACGATGACATCAAGCACGGAGGGACCGGAGGCGCGCTTGGGCAGCGGGCGGACTTCCAGGACGCGCCCGTCCGGCATGACGGCCTTCAAGCCCACGACGATGTTCTCGATCTTGCCGAAGCGGCTCGATTCCTGGCCGCCGCCGCGGCAGGCGGCCCAGCCGCCGACCGTCGAGATGGTGAGGGACTGCGGCAGGTGGCCGGACGTATAGCCCTCCGCGTTCAGCGCATCCTCGAAGACCTCGCCGTTCATGCCGGCCTCGACCGTCACGAGATTGTTCTCGCGATCGATATTGAGGATGCGGTTCATGCGCTGCATGTCGAGCATCAGCTCCTCGCCGAGCGGGATGATCCCGCCGAGGACCCCGGAACCGCTGCCATAGGGGATGAGCGGCTTGTCGACCTCGCCGGCCTTGCGGACGATCGCCGAGACCTCCTCGGTGCCGGCCGGGCGCAGCACCAGACCGGGCAGCGTGCCGACCAGCGCGCCTTCCCGCGCACGGAAGTTCGCATAGGGCAGACGGTCATGGGCGTACCCGGCACGCGCGGCCTCGTCCACCAGGACGTTTTCCGCGCCGATCAGCTCCGAAAGCTCGGAGACGAGATCACGTTCTTTCAACGACTTTTCCTCCTCTATGTCCTGCGAAACCTTCGATCCCACCTTGGACAAACGTTTGTTCAAGCAATAAACAAGCTATTTCACGCAGGATGTCAACCCTCAATCGAGATTTTTCAGAGCGCGGTGACGGAAGCCCGGACGATGAGGTCGTCGGGAGGAAGAAGGAGGTTGCCGGTGGGTTGCGTGCCGTCGGGCGGCACCCCCTGGATGAGATCGATCAGCCGGCGCGCGGCCACGCGCCCCATTTCCTGCGAGGGCAGCGCAACGGTCGTCACCTGCGGATAGACGACGCGCGCGAGCAGGTCGTCATGCATGGTAACGACCGACACGTCCTCCGGCACGCGCACATCCCGTTCATGCAGCCGTGCGATGGCGGCGGCCGCCGTCAGCAGCGTCGCCGCATGGATCGCGGTCACCTGGACGTCGAGCAGTTTGTCCACGGCCGCCGGCACCTCGTCCGGACTGTAGCCCGCCTGCACGACGAGGTGGTCGCCATGATCGAGCCCCGCCGCGGCCATCGCGTCTTCCCATCCGCGCCGGCGCATGTCGCCGTTGAAACGCCCGAGCCGGCCGGCGAGGTGCCCGATGCGGCGGTGTCCCATCGCGATCAGATGCTCCACCCCGATACGCGCCGCGCGCCGGGTGTCGATGGCGACACAGTTCTCATCCCCGGCGAGATGCCGGTTGAGGACGACATGCGGCAGATCGGTGCTTTTCAGCACCTGGCGCAGCCGGTTGTCGTCATCGAAACTGGCGATGATGACGCCCTCGATGATGCTGGAGCGGGAAATGTCGGAAATGATCTCGCGCCCGTCCCCCTTGTCGTAGGAAACGAGCAGCGCAAAGCCCCGGCTGCGCGCCTCGATCTCTGCCCCGATGATCGCGGAGGCGAAGATCGGGTTCTCGATCTGCGGCACTACCATGAGCAGGGTCGAGGACTTTGCCGTTTTCAGCGCCCGCGCGACGGGATTGCCGTGATAACCAAGACGTTCGGCCGTTTCGAGGATGCGGGTGCGCGTTTCCTCCGAAACACGCCCCTTGTTCTGCAGCACGCGGGAAATGGTCGAGACATCCACGCCCGTCGCGGCCGCGACGTCACGCAAGGTGACGGAAGAATTCTTGTTGTTCATGCCATCCTCCTGCACCCATCTAAAAGCCAACGCGCCGATATGGAAATGCAAAAATCGCTTCATCCGGAATCCGAAGGAGGAGCCTGCCCAGGATCCAGGCTATCGGCCCGGCCGCAATCCGGAATGTCGGAGAGCCTTCGGTTTTCAATCCGTGGCTCATGCAGCCTGCTTTTCCATAGCCGCTTTCCTGGCGAATTCGCTGGGCATGGCATTGCCCGGCGATGAATGCGGTCGTTGCTTGTTGCAATCCTCCTTCCATTCGGCGATCTCCGCTCTGGCATGAGGTCGCGACGAGCCTCGCCTCGATGAAGGCGTTCCGCGAGTATAGCAAGGCGTTGCATGCGGATTT
>CAMLOC010000051.1 GCA_946481465.1 uncultured Shinella sp.
GGCGCGACGAGCAGTAGCGCGGCAAGCACCAGCAGCACGTTCTCCCACGGGCGCGTGCGCACCAGCATGTAGCGCGACAGCGCGGCGCCGAGGCAGGTGATGCCGAGGATGCAGCCGAGGAACGCCAGGAAAAAGTCCGGCCAGTTGAAGTCCTTCGTCACCAGAAGCAGGGATGGGGAGAAGACGAAGACGAAGGGCACCAGCGCCTTGCCCAGGCCGAGCCGGAAAGCCGTGTTGCCGGTCTTGAACGGGTCCGAACCGGCCATGCCCGCCGCCGCATAGGCGGCGAGCGCCACCGGCGGCGTGATGTCCGCAAGCAGCCCGTAGTAGAAGACGAAGAAGTGGGCGACGATCGGCTCGACCCCCAGCATGACCAGCGCGGGAGCCGCGATGGTGACCATGATGATGTAGTTGGCCGTCGTTGGAATGCCGCAGCCCATGAGGATACACACGACGCCCGTCATCAGCAGGGTGAACAGCAGCGTCAGGCCCTGGGTCGAGAAGATCATCTCGGGAATGAAGGTGCTGAACAGCAGCGAAAGGTGCCCCGCCGTCGAGGTGACGATATAGGACAGCTTGAAGCCGACGCCGGTCAGCGTCACGATGCCCACGACGATGCCGACGGTTGCGGCGGCTGCGCCGACGGCGAGCGCATATTTGGCCCCGTCGCGCAGGCACACCACGATCTCGCCGACCGACATGCGCCGTCGCGGATTGAGCAGGCCAACGACGACGCACATGGTGATGCCCCAGAAGGCGGCCATGTAGGGCGTATAACCCGAGAGCAGGACGCCGATGAGGACGACGAGCGGGATGATCGTCGGCCAGTCCCGCTTCAGCGCCTCGACCACGTCGGGCATCTCGTCCGGCCTGAGGCCTCTGAGGCCGGTACGCTTGGCTTCGAAATGCACCTGCATGAACACGCCGAAGAAGTGCATGAAGGCCGGCACGATGGCCGCCAGGATGATGGTCGTGTAGGGCAACTCCAGGAACTCGATCATCAGGAAGGCGGCCGCGCCCATGATCGGCGGCGTCACCTGCCCGCCCGTGGAAGAGGCCGCCTCCACCGCCGCGGCGAAATGTTTCTTGTAGCCGAGCCGGATCATCGCCGGGATGGTCAGCGAGCCGACGGTGACGGTGTTGGCGACCGACGAGCCGGAGATCATGCCGAACAGCGCCGAACCGAAGATCGATACCTTGGCGGGGCCGCCCGCATAGCGGCCGGCGACCCAGGCCGCGCAGTCGAGGAAGAGCTGGCCGAGGCCGATGCGGGTGGCGAACACGCCGAACAGGACGAAGTGGAAGACATAGGTGGCGACGACGCCGAGGGCGATGCCGTAGACACCCTGCGTCGTCAGGTAGAGGTGGTCGACGAGCTGGGCGACGGACGCACCGGGATGAATGAGGATGCTCGGCATATACTGGCCGAACAGCGCATAGGCCATGAAGGTCAAGGCGATGATGGGCAGCGGAACGCCGACGGATCGGCGCGTCGCCTCGAGCAGGAGCGCGATGAGAATGAGGCCGAGGATCACGTCCTGGGTCGTCGGGTTGCCGACGCGGAAGGCGAGATCGTCGAGCGGGATCATCGGCACATGCATGACGGCCACCACGGCGGCGATCGCCAGCAGCCAGTCGAAGACGGATATGCCGAGCGGGCGCAGCAGGCTGGAGCGCGCGGGCGCGTCGTAACCCGTCTTCACGAGGGGAAAGACGAGAAAGACCAGCGCCAGCACCATCGACAGATGGATGCCCCGGTGGAGCATTTCCTGCAGGAGGCCGAAGCCGGCGGTATAGTAGTGGAACAGCGACAGCGCGACGAGCAGGAAGCCGACCAGCCAGCCGGCAACCGGCGTCAGCGGCCGGAAGCGGATTTCGGAGTCGAATTTCTCCTCCAGCTCCCGCGCCTTCTCCTCGTCGAATTCCATGCCGGAAAGTTTGATCTTGTCGCTGCCGCCGTCGCTCATACCCGGTTCCCTTGTCGCTCGTCAGGCAAAGGGAGCGGAAGGCTTGCCTTCCGCTCCGCCGTGGTCAGCCTGTTCGAAGGGCTACTTCAGGGCGCCGATTTCCTTGTAGAACTTCTCCGCGCCGGGATGGAACGGAATGCCGGCACTGGTGACGGCGTTCTCGATCGTGATGAGCTTGCCCTTGGCATGGCCGGCCTGGAGCGCCTTCTGGCTTCCCTCGCTGTAGAGCGACTTGACGATGTTGTAGACGAGGTCGTCGGGCTGCTTGGCGCTGGTCACCCATTGGGCGGCGACGGAGATGGTCTTGGTCTCGCCGACATTCTTGTAGGTACCGTCGGGCACGGTGTCGGTGGAGAAGAACTTCTGTTCCGACAGGAGCTTGTCGGCCTCCGGGCCGGTGATGGGCACCAGCGTGATGTTGTTGGTGCTGGCGAGTTCGACGATGGCGCCGGTCGGATAGCCGCCGACGAAGAAATAGGCATCGAGCGCGCCGTCCTGCAGGCGCTCGCCTGCCGGGCCGGGCTTCAGGTATTCCGGCTCGACGTCCTTTTCCGTCAGCCCGTAGGCCCCGAGCACCAGGCGTGCATCGACGATGGTGCCGGAGCCGGGTTCGTCGAGCGAGACGCGCTTGCCTTTCAGGTCCGCCACCGACTTGATGCCCGCATCGGCGCGGGCGACGAGGTGGATGGTCTCGGGATAGAGCGTTGCGATGAGCCGCAGGTCCTCGACCTTGCCCTTACCCTCGTAAAGGCCCGTTCCCGAATGAGCCCAGAAGGCGACGTCGGACTGCGTGAAGCCGGATTCGGAGGCGCCGGACTGGATGGCGCT
The DNA here is from genome assembly GCA_946481465.1 of uncultured Shinella sp. The sequence goes on from CAMLOC010000051.1 coordinate 2,796, forward strand.
GATATTGGCCACCGAGCCGTTCGAGGATACCGCCGTGGAGACCAGCCCTTCGACGCCAGCCGCGCCCGTTGCCGAGATCGCATTGGCGATCAGGCCGCCGACGGGATAGTAGGTTCCCGACGTGCCGCCCGTTCCGATGCGGAAGAATGCCTGTTGCGCGCGGGCCGGTGTAAAGCCGGCTGCCGCAAATCCTGCGGCGGCAGCACCGATGGTAAAGACGCGACGGCTGATCGAAATGCTCATAAATACCTCCCAGACAAAGAAAGGAAGAATGTTCAGCACGGTCGGGGTTGTCAACCTGCCGTCGCGATCTCAAGGGATTCGGTTGTGCGAGGACATGTGACGCTCCCGATACTTGACAGGTCGCGGCGAGTAAACTTAACATGTTAATGGATTGGGCGCCCTGAATGAGGAGAGACGGGGCGATCCAGCCGGCCGGAAGCGCGCGCTTGCGGGCGGAACGCCATCGGGTTGACAGGGAGGAAACGACGATGCTGAGCAGACGGAACGTGTTGAAGAGCGGCGGCGCCATGCTTGCGGCGCCCTTTATCCTCGGTGCGGGCAGGGGGCGAGCCCAGAGCGCGGTGACGCTGAAGCTGCACCATTTCCTCCCCCCGGCATCCAATGTCCACCAGCGGCTGCTGATGCCCTGGGTCAAGACTTTGGAGGAGCAGACTGGCGGCGCTCTCAAGATCGATATCTTCCCGGCGATGCAGCTGGGTGGAAAGCCGCCGCAGCTTTACGATCAGGCGGCCAACGGCGTCGTCGATATCGTGTGGACCCTCCCGGGCAACACGCCCGGGCGGTTCCCGTCCACCGAAGTGTTCGAGCTTCCCTTCATTGCCGCCAAGGAGGCCATCGTCAATGCGCAGGCCTGCCAGGAATACGGCCAGACCCATGTGCTGAACGAGGCCGGCGACACGCAGTTGCTGTGCTTCTGGGCGCACGATCACGGCCTGATCCATACCAACAAGGAAATCAGGTCCGGCGCCGATCTCGCCGGCCTGAAGCTCAGAAACCCGACGCGGCTGGCCGGCGAGGCGCTGGCGGCGCTCGGGGCGACCCCGGTCGGGATGCCCGTGCCGCAGGTGCCGGAAGCGCTGGCCCAGCGGGCGATCGACGGCTGCGTCATCCCGTGGGAGGTTGTGCCCTCTATCAAGGTCGACGAACTCACCCGCTTCCATACCGAGATCCCCGGCTCGCCGACGCTCTACACCACCACTTTCTTCCTGGCGATGAACAAGGCCAGGTACGAGGGACTGCCGGCCGACCTGAGGACGGTTCTCGACGCCAACAGCGGCATGGTCTTCGCCAGGAAGGCCGGCGAGATGTGGGACAGCGTCGGCGTCGAGGTGCGCGCCGCCATCCAGGCCTCCGGCACGGGCACGATCAGCGCGATCAGCGAGGAGGAAAAGGCGAAATGGGTGGAGGCGACGGCTCCCGTCCGTGACAAGTGGATCGAGGACATGAAGGCGAAGGACCTCGACGGCAAGGCCATGCTCGATGCCGCGCAGGCGCTGGTGCGAAAATACTCCGCCGCCTGACGGGCGCCATCGTAATCGGGGATCTGGGGCCGGGATGACGCAGGACGCGGAAAACGGGAAAGCGGCGGCCGGAAGGCCGCCACGGTACGGCATCGAGCGGCTGGCCGCCGGCCTGGCATTCATCGGTGGCGTGCTGCTCTGCCTTGCGGCCGGGCTGGTGACGGTGAGCGTGCTCGGACGCTGGCTCTTGAACCGCCCGGTGCCGGCCGACTATGAGCTCGTGGAGGTCGCGATCGGCGTCGCGGCCTTCTCGTTCCTTGGATATACGCAGGCCCGCAACGGCCATATCGCGGTCGATACCTTCACGCTCGCCCTGCCGGGGCGTGTCACGCGGGCGATCGACGGCGCGTGGGACATGCTCCTGGCCGGCTGCCTGGCATTCTTCGCCTGGGGCCTCTTCACCGGTGGCCTGGAGGCCCGGCAGTACGGGACCACGCTCATCCAGCTGCCCTGGCCGATCTGGCCGGTCTATCTGGTCTGCGCCGTGCTGGCGGCGCTCGCATCCGTCATCGGCCTGTCCGTCGCCCTCATGAAGATCGGAGCCGGCCGATGAGCGGGTTTGCCATTGCCTTCGCCGGCTTTGCGGCCATGCTGGTCCTGATCGCCATCCGCATGCCGATCGCCCTTGCCATGCTGGCGGTGGGCGCCGCCGGCTACGCCTATCTCTCCGGTCCGCATGCGCTGGTCTATTACCTGCAGACGAACACCTACAGCCAGTTCGCCAGCTACACGCTTTCCGTCATACCGCTCTTCATCCTGATGGGTGCCCTTGCGGAGCAATCGGGCATCGCCGCGACGCTGTTCCGCGTCGCGGAGCGGCGGCTCGGGCGGTTCAAGGGCGGAATGCCGATGGCGGTGATCGCGGCCTGCACGGGGTTCGGCGCGATCTGCGGCTCGTCCGTCGCGACAACCGCGACATTCGGTCGGGCCGCGCTGCCGGAATTGCGCCGGGCGCGGGTCGATGCCGGCTTCGGTACCGGCACGATTGCCGCCGGCGGCACGCTCGGCATCCTCATTCCCCCCTCGGTCATCCTCGTGATCTACGCCATCACCGCCGAGCAGAACATCGCGAAACTGTTCCAGGCGGCCCTGGTGCCGGGCCTGCTCGCGGCGGCCTTCTACATGATCGCCATCGCGGTGGTCGTGCGGCGCAGGCCGCACCTCGCCCCGCCGGTCAGCCTGGCCGACGTCGCGGCGACGCCCCGCCCGTTCTGGGCACGGCCGCTCGGCCTGCTCCTGCTCGCCGGGAGCCTTGCCGGCTGGACGGCGGGGGCGATCGGGACGGTCGGCGGGGTCCTGCTGGCGATTTTCGGGCTGCTCCTGCTTGCTGCGGATTTCGCGATCGTCCCTGCCGCGGCCATTGCCGTCGCGGTCGTCGGCGGCATCTACGGCGAGGTTTTCACGCCGACCGAAGGCGCCGCCGTCGGGGCCGCGGTGACGCTGGCGATCGGCCTCCTGCAGCGGACGCTGAGCCTTGCCGCGCTGAAGAACGCGCTGCTGCAGACTGCCGAGACCAGCGGGATGATCTTCCTGATCCTGCTCGGCGCGGAGGTCTTCGGCGCCTTCCTCGCCCTCACCCAGATGCCGGCGACGCTCGCCGCCATGGTCGGGCAATCGGGCCTGCCGCCCTATGCCGTCGTCTGCGCCATGTTGCTCACCTATCTCGTGCTGGGGGCGGTGATGGATGAGCTGGCGATGATCCTGCTCACGCTCCCCGTCTTCATCCCCATCGTGATGACGCTGGATTTCGGCATGCCGGCGGACGACGTCGCCATCTGGTTCGGCATCCTCGTCCTCATTGTCGTCGGCATCGGCCTGTCTGCCCCGCCGATCGGCCTCAATGTCTTCATCATCAACAAGCTGGCCTCCGACGTGCCGATCATGCAGACATATCGGGGCGTGATGCCGTTCGTGATTTCCGACCTGGTCAGGCTGGCCATCGTCACGCTCTCGCCGGGTGTCGCGCTCACGCTCGTGCGGTGGTTGAACTAGCGTGGGGGCAGCGCCTTAGAATCTCGACGCCGGCGATCCGGCGATCCCGCTCTCGGCCGCCGCGTTCTTCATCCACTGGCGGCTGGACCGGGGGGTGGCGCAAGTCCGGTTTCATCCTCGCGGAATCCTGAGGGTGCTCGCCGGCGCGGTGCTTTCGCGGACGACGAGCTCGACCGGCAGGATCGTCTCGGTGGGAATGTCCTCGACCTTGTCGCCGTTCATGAGTTGCAGCAGCACGGTCGCCGCCGTCCGGCCGGCGCTGTGCTGTAGGATGCGGACGGTCGTCAGCCTGGGGCGGATCAGCTCGAGGAACGGCATGTCGTTGAAGCCGGTGACCGAGACCTCGCGCGGACAGTCGATGCCGTGCTCGCGCAACTCGTCTATGGCGCCGAGCGCGAGACGGTCGTTGGCGCAGAGAATCGCGGTGAACGTCCGGCCCGCCCCCAGCAGTTCGCGGATGCAGCGCGCGCCCTCCTCCTCGTCGAAGCGCCGTGCCGTCGCCACGAGTTCCGGGTGGAAGTCGAGCGAAAGGGCCGCGGCGGCCTTGCGGAAGGCGGCCAGGCGAAGCTGGCCGGTCGACAGGTCCTGCGGGCCGGCGAGATGCGCGATGGCGCGATGCCCGAGATCGCGCAGATGGCGCAGCATCTCGCAGATGCCGGCATCCTCGTCGTTGATGATGTAGGGGATCTGCGAGTTCTCGACCATGCGGTTCAGCGTCACCACCGGCAGGCCTTCCGCCGCCGCGCGGGCGATGGACGGATCGCTTCTGAGCACCGCGGCGTGGATGATGCCGTCGACGCCGCGGTCGCGCAGCACGTCGACGAGGCGGCTCTCCCTGTCCCGCTCGCTGTCGGTGTTGACGATGATCGACGCATAGCCCAGCGGCTCGAGGACGCTTTCTATGCCGCGCAGGATCGGCGGGAAGATCACGTTGGTGATGTCGGGGATCATCACGCCGACGGTCATGGTGCGGTTGGTGCGCAGCCCCGCGGCGATGCGGTTCGGCCGGTATCCCAGCGCATCGGCCGCCGCCTGGATGCGGCTGGCGACCTCTTGGGTTATCGACTTGCGCTCGACCGGATCAAGGGCCCGGGAGACGGTGGATACGTGCACGCCCGTCTCGCGGGCGATATCCTTGAGCGTAATCCGTTTCTGCCGCATCTGATCCTCTCTGATTTGGACATATTAGCAGATCGCGGACGCTGCGCGCAATCGTTTGCAAAAATCCTTGACCAAACGCAAGTGCCGTGATACTTCATCCCTCGCAATCGATTGCACGAAAAGGCTTGGAGGAGCGCCCGTGCATCGAGCGACGGCTTGGTCGCCAGGGAGGGCGGCGGAGCGAACATCCCCATTGGTCCCGGACGGAGAGGCGGCAAGGCCGCAGGACGAACTCTGCCGGGCGCGCAATCCATCCAGGCGTCGCGATAGCGGGTGCCGGGATTACTGATGCAATCATCGCTAACGGGAGGAAGGCGTATGAGATTGAACACATTGCTCGCGGCAACGGCCGCGGCGGCGATAACGGCCGGTGCGGCGCAGGCGGAAAACCTGAAGATCGGCGCGTCGCTGCCGATCACCGGGGGACTGTCGGTCAGCGGCGAAAAGCACAAGCGCGGCTATGAGCTCTGCACGAAGCTGATCAACGAAGCCGGCGGCATCCTCGGCCGGCAGGTCGAGCTGATCGTCAGCGACAACCGGTCGGACACGGCGACCGCGATCAACCAGTACGAACGCTTCATCAATGTCGACAAGGTCGAGGCCGTCTACGGCACCTTCTCGAGCCGCCTGACCTTCCCGGTCGCCAGCATCCTTTCGAAATACAACATGGTGCATGCCATCCCCTCGGGCGGCGCGCTGCGCATCTACGAACAGGGCTACAAGAACCTGTTCTACTTCCAGGTCAACGCTGCCGAATATACCGGCAGGGACGTCTCCGCGGTGATCAAGCAGCTCATTCCCGCGGGCGAGGCGCCGAAGACCGCGGCCGTGGTCTCGGCCGACGACTTCTTCGCCAATGCCATCGAGGCGGGCCTGCTCGGGCAGAAGGTGACGGACCCGGCGACCGACAAGGAGATCGCGGACCTCGCGCCCGGCTATCTCGCCGATGTCGGCATCAAGGTCCTGATGCAGGAGAAATGGCCGGAGGAAGGGTTCAACGACTGGCTGAACCTTGCCAATTCGATCAAGCGCTCCGGCGCCGAGATGGTCATCGGCCTGACGGCCTCGGCGGAGGAGGCCGTGCAGCTGACGCGCAGCCTCAAGACCGTCGGCGCCACGCCCAAGCTGGTCTATCTCAGCCAGGGTGCGCAGACGGAGTTCGTCGAGGGCGTCGGCAAGGAAGCGGCGGACGGCGTGTTTATCCACACCACCTGGCACAAGGACGTGCCGTTCGAGAGCACGCTGGCCGGCAAGCCGTTCAACAATGCCGACTTCGTCAAGGCGTTCACCGCCGAATACGACGTCGAGCCGGACGAGGACAGCGCCATTCCGTTCGCGGTCTGCCAGGGCATCGAGCAGGCGATCCTCGGAGCGGGCACCACCGACAATGCGAAGATGGGCGAGTGGCTGCACGCGCGCACCAAGGACGATCCCGTCCGCACGGTGCTCGGCCGCTTCTCCTGGGACGAGATCGGCCTGCCGGTGGAGAAATCCCACATCATGACCCAGTGGCAGGACGGCAAGCTGACCTTCGTCTATCCGACCGGCGAATTCGAGGGCGTGTCGCCGTTCAGCTATCCCAAGAACGGGTTCTGAGAAGACAGGTGGCGGAAGGGTGCCCGGCGGCGGCATCCTTCCCGTCGCCGGCCATTGTCGGCGCAACCCGCAAGAGGAGACGGCATGCTGGAAGTGAAGAACCTCTGTAAGCATTTCGGCGGCATCAGGGCCGTCGACGGTGTCACCTTCACGGTCGAGAAGGGGTCGATCACCGCCCTGATCGGGCCGAACGGCGCCGGAAAGACCACCGCGTTCAATTGCATCAGCCGGACGGCGGCGCCGACCTCGGGCGAGGTCTGGCTCGACGGCGAGCGGATCGACCATCTGCGGCCGCACAGGATCACGGCCAAGGGCCTCAGCCGCACCTTCCAGATTTCGCGCAACCTCGGCGACATGACGGTGATCGAGAACGTCATCGTCCAATCGCGGGTGGAGGGCCTGCGCGGCCTGTTCCGCCCGGCCATGTCGCCGGAGGAGAAGGACAAGGCGATGGCGATCCTCGATTTCCTCGGCATCACCCGCATCGCCCACGAGGACGGCCACAATCTGTCCTACGGGCAGAAGAAGCTCATGGATCTCGCGGCCCTTCTCATGTCCGACCCCAAGATCATCCTGCTCGACGAGCCGGCCGGCGGGGTCAACCCGTCGCTGATGGAGGAGATCGTCGGCCATATCCGCGCCCTCAACGACAAGGGCCTGACGGTACTGATCGTCGAGCACAACATGGACCTGATCATGCGCCTTTCGCACAAGGTCGTGGTCATGGCGCACGGCAGGGTCATCTGCACCGGCACGCCCGACGTGGTGCGCAAGGATCCCCAGGTGCTCGACGCCTATCTCGGCGGCGTGCTGGAAGACGAGGCGGCCTGATGACGAAGCTTCTGGAAGTCACCAACATTACCGCCGGCTACGGCGACGGCCCCGCCATCATCGACGGCGCGCACCTGACGGTCGAGCCCGGCAAGGTCCATTGCATCATCGGCCCGAACGGCGCCGGCAAGTCGACGCTGCTCAAGGCGATCTGCGGCATGCTGTCGATCCGCAAGGGCGACGTGGTGCTCAAGGGCGAGCGGCTGAACGGGCTGCGCCCCGACCAGATCCTGCGCAAGGGCATCTGCTTCGTGCCGCAGGAGCGCGCGCTGTTCGCGAAGATGACCGTGCGCGAGAACCTGCGCATGGGCGGCTTCATCCTGGAGGACAAGAAGGAGCTGGAGCGCCGCATCGACGGCATCCTCGAGCGTTTCCCGATCCTTCGCGAGCGCGCCGACCAGCATGCCGGCACCATGTCCGGCGGCCAGCAGCAGACGCTCGCCATGGCCCGCACGCTGATCATCAAGCCCGATATCGTCATGCTCGACGAGCCGTCGCTCGGCCTGGCGCCGAAGGTCGTCCAGGAGATGTTCGACATCATGAAGATGATGTCGGCGGAAGGCGTGACCGTGCTCCTCGTGGAGCAGAACGCGCTGATGGGGCTCAAGAACGCCGACTGGGGCGTCGTGCTTGATCTCGGCCGGACGCTGTTCGAAGGCCCGGCCGCCACCGTGCTCGCCGATCCGCGCATCCAGGAACTCTACCTCGGCGGCAGGAAGGCCGCCTGACGAGGAAAAGACATGGCAGAGATATTGCAGATACTGATCCTGGGCCTGGCGCTCGGCGGCGTCATCGCCCTCATGGGCTCCGGCCTGTCGCTGGTCTTCGGCGTGATGCGCATCGTCAACCTTGCCCATCCCGCGCTGATCATCGGCGGGGCCTATATCGCCTACCTGGCCTTCAAGACGTTCGGCCTCGACCCGATCGCCATGCTGCCCGTCGCCGCCGTCACCATGGCCGCCGTCGGCGTGGTGCTCTACCGGCTGCTGTTCCAGCGGGAGGCGAGGAGCGCCAAATATTC